>CAYZQG010000014.1:0-18897 GCA_964480685.1 uncultured Lentimicrobiaceae bacterium | reverse complement strand
AATCGAAAAAAACACCGAAATTGTCTTTCCCGTTGGGATATTGTTGTCCTTTATACCAACCTATATCAGGGTCTAATAGTATTTGTTCAGATGATTGAATCCAATTCTCATTATATTCAAAACTAAATGCCTTTTTACTTTTTGCTTGTTGTGCACTAAGTACGCCAATCAATTTAGGTTCTTTCATCTCAACCCAATGTGCATACACTAAAATATCGGTTTTTGAATTAGACATTATTTATTGTTTTTTAAACTTAAATCTTGAAGTTTTCTACCAAAAATATCATCGGCAGCTATTTTTAAGAAATCATCTTGCAATCCTAATACTATCAAAGTGTTAAAATATGCAGCCATCGAAACGCTTCCGTTCCCTTTTTCAATCTGATATAATGTACTTCTATCAATACAGGCTCGTTCACTGACTTGTATGGTAGTAAGTTTTCTTCGTAACCTTGCAAGTTTAATGTTTTCGCCTACTTGTTCCATTATTTTTTGATGTTTCGGAAACAATATTTGTTTTTTTGTTTTCATGCTATATGTTGGATATTTTCCACAAAAGTAGTATATTTGTTTGTAATAACCAACAAATTATTGATTTTTATTGAAAATAATAGATAAAGATTTGTAGTTCAGATGAAAATAATTTATAAAAGTAAATAATTAGAAGGGTGAATATTCATTTCAAAATAGCAAGGAAGCTAATCTATTACTTATTTGGGTCGTTTGCATATTTAAAAGGAATTGAAACCGATTCATACGGATTGCTGTTGTCTAAATAGAAGTTGGTATTGCCTTCAACGTAATGCATATTACCGTTATAACCATAAGCGTTTACATAATATTCTGTTGCTGTTGGTAGCGTAATAACGGCTTTACCTTCTTCATCGGTTTGTATGCTATCTATAAAATTTTTATCAGTATCGTAAATTTTGATAATTAATGTGTCGGAATGAATATCAACGTCATAATATTGACAGCTAAAAGTAACATCACTTTCTTTATAGGTTTCTTCACAAGCGGTAAAGCAAACACTTAAAATACATACGTTCACTATTAAAAGAAAATATAACTTCATGAATTATTTCTTGGCTTTAAATTTTTTTAGTTCATTTGCGTAGTTTTCGGCATATTCAAACCCTTCGGCTTTTGCTTTTTGAAAAGCGATTTTTTCATGTTTGATGGCTTCTTTTTTCAAACCCAAATCAAATAAAAAATGAGCATAGGTGTCGTTAATATAATGATTTTCAGGTTGAGTTTCATAACATTTTTTAGCCCATTCCGCGGCTATTTGGAAAGCAACCGTATCGTTAAAGGTTTTATAATTTTCATACACAAACCAGGCGATATTATTTAATTCCATGTTATCTAACGTTATTAATGTACAATAAGGTTTTGCTTTAAGCATATAATAATTCCATTTTTCCTTATTTTTTATATCGTCTTTAAACATATTTCGAGCTGTATAGAATTCATAAAAAACGGCATTCTCGCTATATATAATCGGATCAATAGCTTGTAATTTTTTTAATGAGGAAATATCATGAACGAGATTATTCCAAAACATAGCATCAAAAGTCAGTTTGATTTTTTCTTTCACGGCGTCTTTGCCATAGTTGGTTTCATATACATCCCGATTTTGAATAAAGAATTTGAAAAAAGGATGATTAATATCCTCAATATACAAACTTAATAAATTCCATCCTGTTTCAGAAAATCTTTCTTCTTGTGTACAGTAGTTGAAATAATCATTCAAAATGCTATCTTTATCGGAAGCAAATGGGTCGTTGTTTAAATAATTAGTGATGGTTTTAACACTTCGATCTCCGTTTTTAATTCTTTCAGATAATGTTAAATATGTACTTCCGGTGTCTAATGCATTTTTACCCAAAGTCAAAATACGGTCGGCTTCAGAGGCACCTAAAGATTTATGCACAATTTCGCCTTTACTGTTTAAAAATAATAACGTTGGATATGCATTGACGAAATATTTTTTGGCAATTTCGACTCCTTCCCCTTTTTCCATATCAAAAGCTACATTGATAAAATGTTCATTGTAGAAATCACCTACTTCTTTTTGAGTGAATACTTTATTAGCCAAATATTTACAAGGTCCACACCATGAAGTGTAGCAATCCATGAAAATCAATTTGCCTTCTTTAGCCGATTTTTCCAAAGCAGCCGAAAAACTGAGATTCTTTTCGAATCGAATACCTATTTCTTGGCTGAAAATCACATAGCTACTACATATTATGCTGAATAAAATTAGGACTTTTTTCATTGGATGTTATTTTTTGTTTTTTTAATTCGATTAAATTTCTATTTGCAAAAGTATAAAAATAATAAATAGAAATTAAAAATAAATAATGTGATCAACTAATTGGTTGGATTATATGAGGATATAAAATTTTCCGTAAAACATTTATCTTTTTCCATTTGCATTTTGAGTGTATTAATGGAATCAAACATCATTTCATTTCGAATAAAATGCAAGGGGGTAATCAGAATATCTTGATTATAAATATCTTCAACGAAATTAAAAATATGTACTTCGATGCTTAGTTCAGTTAAATGCAGAGTAGGGCGGGTACCGATGTTTAATATTCCGTAGAAAAAATTTCCTTTTACCTGTATTTTAGCTACATATACGCCCTTTTCGGGAAGAATATCCGAAGTGGAAATGTTGGCGGTTGGAAAACCGAGTTCTCTTCCGATTTTGTTTCCTTCAATTACTTTTCCTTTGAATGTTGTAAATGCCATGTTTTGTTAATAGTTATTTATCATTTGCATAAATTCTTTTTCAGAGATAATGGGGATGCCGAGTTGTTGTGCTTTCTCCAATTTGGCGGGACCCATATTTTCACCGGCAATTACGAAGCTGAGTTTGTTCGAAACGCTGTCAAGCAGTTTCCCTCCATGTTTTTCAATCAACTCTTCGATTTCTTTGCGGTGTTGTGATGTGCCAAACGATCCGCTTACCACAAATCGTAAGCCTTTAAATTTTTCGGAAACAGGCTCGTTAGTTTGTTGTATAGAAAATTGCAACCCACTTTTTTGTAAGCTTTTAATAATTTCACAATGGGTTTCGTTTTGGAAGAATTGAAGTATACTTTCGGCGATTTTTTCGCCTATATCTTCAACTTCTATTAAAGCATCGAACGAAGCTTGTCGCAATTGTTCCATATTTTTAAAATGTTGCGCTAATTTTTTTGCCGAAGTTTCGCCTACATACCGAATACCGATGGCAAATAAAACGCGTTCAAAGGGAATTTGTTTCGATTGTTCGATACCTTCGAGTATGTTTTGAACGGTTTTTTCACGAAAACTAACTACACGTTCTTTGTCGTTTGTAAAATAGGTCCTTTCCAATCCAATTAAATCTTCGGAACACAGTTTATATAAATCATCTATCCGATGAATGCAATTTTTTTCGACTAAAAGGTCAATTTTTCCTTCCCCAAGGCTGTCAATATTCATTGCTTTACGGCTGATAAAGTGTTCGATGCGTCCTTTAATTTGCGGTGGACAGTTTTCGGAATTCGGGCAATAATGAGCCGCTTCGCCTTCTTTACGAATTAATAAAGTTCCGCATTCGGGACAATGCGACACAAAATCAATAGGGAGTGTATTTATTGGACGTTTTGATAAATCTACATCTACTATTTTTGGAATTATTTCACCGCCTTTTTCTACATAAAGCGTATCACCGTAATGAATATTCAATTGTGCAATAATATCGGCATTGTGTAACGAAGCTCGTTTTACGGTCGTTCCGGCAAGTTGTACCGGCACTAAATTGGCAACAGGTGTAATAGCTCCTGTTCTTCCGACTTGATAACTAATGTCTATTAATTTACTTGCAACCCGTTCTGCTTTGAATTTATAAGCGATTGCCCAACGCGGATTTTTTGCGGTAAATCCTAATTGCGATTGCAATGCATAGTTGTTAACTTTTAATACAACGCCATCAATATCAAAAGGTAAATGCTTGCGTTTTTCGTCCCATTCCGAAATAAAATCAAAAACTTCGTGCATGTTTTTGCATAAACGTGTATGCGGACTGACTTTGAATTTCCATTGTTTGAGTTGTTGCAAACTATCGTAATGTGTTTTAATATCCGGTAATTCGGTATTTAAATAATAAATAAATCCATCGAGTTTTCGTTTGACAACTTCGGCTGAATCTTGTAACTTAAGGCTTCCGGATGCCGCATTGCGGGGATTGGCAAACAAGGTATCGCCGGTATCTTCGCGTTCTTCGTTCAATTTTTGAAAACTTGCATGTGGAAGGATGATTTCACCGCGTACTTCGAGTAGGGGAGGATAATTCCCCTCCAAGGTCAAAGGAATGGAGCGAATGGTTTTCACATTGGGAGTAACTACATCTCCTTGAATTCCATCTCCACGTGTAATAGCTTGTGTGAGTTTGCCCTCGGTATATATCAAAGCAATGGCTACTCCATCGAATTTCAGCTCACAAACATAGTCAAGCTGTTCGCTCTCAATTCCGTTTTTTACACGAACATCAAAAGCTTCGAGTTCGGCTTTGCTGTAGGTATTACCGAGCGATAGCATGGGAGAACTGTGTTTGGCATGCGGAAAGTTTTTAATTATTTCGCCACCAACTCGTTGCGTAGGGCTATTGGGAAGAATAAACTCGGGATGTGCTTTTTCTAATTCTATTAATTCTTGTAAAAATTTGTCGAAATCATAATCACTGATCGTAGGGTTATCTAAAACATAATAATTATAGTTATGCGTATTTATTTCTCGTACTAATTGATTTATACGTTCTTGTATGTTAGTCATCGATTAAAAATATTGCTTTATTGTTTGATAATTTTAATCGTTCGGAGATTTTGAATTCCATCTTGAATTTTCAAAAAATAAAAACCTACTGCAATATTTGAAATATCCATACGCGTGATTTCATTGTTTATCACTATATGTTTCAATGTTTTTCCGGTTAAATCACAAAGCATTGTTTCGTAATTGGATAAATTTGTACTTTGCACTTTTATTTCTAAATAATTAGTGGCAGGATTCGGGTAAACCGTAATTTCAATATCCGAATTTATATTATTAAACCCAACGTTTACATTTAATTGCAAGTATACAATGCTATCACAACCATATTGATTAATAAGCAGTTGCTGTGCATTTATTGTATCTAAAGCAAGGGTGTCGGTATGTATTATAAATCCGTTTTTATTATAAATATCTCCTTTCTTTACAGCATCATGAATAATGGAATCGGATGTTGGTAAAATGGTAAGAAATAAATGAATGATACTATCGCACCCATATTGATTTAGACTTGTACGTTTTCGATTAATAGTGCCGATTTGAAAAACACCGGTATTTATTTTAAAACCGTTTTTGGTATAATTTTTCCCATGGCAAATCGAATCGTAAATATAACTTGAATCCGATTTCGAAATATATAAATGCAAAATTGCCAAACTATCGCAACCGTACATATTGGAAGTAAGTAATGAGAAATTATAGGAGCCAGTGGTTAAACTATCGGTTTGAATAGTAAATCCGTTTTTAGCATACGTGTCGCCTAAACATATATTATCTTCGATGATAGTAGAATCAATAGTGGTAACATATAAAGTTAAGAGCACAATACTGTCCCATCCGTTTTGATTTGTTAATTTTTGTTGCAGATATAGCACTCCATCTCGATTAGGGAGTGTATCAAAGCCATACTGTTGATATGGCTTGCCAAAACAAATGCCGTCTTCTAAAAGGGTTGTATCAGGTTTAACAACAAATAGGTTCAAGGTGATAATGCTATCACAATCGGAAGCGGAAATTAATTTTTTTACGAATGTAAGATTGCCTTTTGTGGTTAAAAAATAAGTAAATCCGTGATTAGTATACATGCTTCCAAAGCAGGAAGTATCGAAATAAATATAATTTACATAACACCCGTATTCGTATGCTCCCATATCAATTTTTCCGTTTTTAATTCGGCGTAAACCTGCCAAATCGGTAGTTTTAATATTTTTTATGGTGCGATCGCCGGCATCAACACAGCAGGAAGATGATTGTAAGTTATAATCATTTAGCGACGGATTTACAAAACGAACATAAGAAAAAGTGTCAACGTCATCGTTATATGCACTTAGGTTAATATTGTTAGTGCCGGAATAATTTCCTTGTATGGCAGAAAAGGATATTTCAGTATAGGTTCCACTGTTACTTGATAGTTGATTATTATATGTGTTCCGTTTATTTCCCCATAAAATACAATTAACGGCAAAGCAGGTATCGCAGTTATAAAGTGCTCCTCCGTTTGAAGTAGCCAAATTATTAGCAAAGGTACAATTGTAAAAATAGGTAGAATCCCAAATAATAGCTCCTCCGCCAAAAGTTCCTTTATTGCTGTGAATAAGGCAATTACTAATGAATGCTTTGCTTTTAACATATAAACCTCCCCCATAACTGCTGTCGTTTATATTGTTACGAATAATGCAATTGTTTAATTCGCCACCGTTCATATAAACGCCTGCACCTCCGGTAGTTGTATATCCATTTTGAATTATAAAACCGTCGCATAGCGAGCGATTGGTATCGGTAGCTCCGGCAGTAGCCAACACACGTTGTTTGTTTTGTCCGTCTATAATGGATGAATTTAGCGTAAAATTTCGTAAATTCAAATCGAAATTAGCCGGTTCATTGCCAATAAATCCTCCATAAACTTTGTTCCCGGCGGCTAATTGAAATGCCGTTTCCAAATTCGTATCACCGTAATAGATGCCGGCTTGAACCCATAGTTGAGTTGGATGTGCATAGTGTCGTTTTACGGCAAACGATAAATAAGGACTGGCATTATCCCACGACGAACCGTCTTTCTTTCCGGAACCTGACGGTGAAATATAAACAATATGATTTGAATCGGGATGAATGGTGTAAGGCGTTGGTTTTATGTTGATAAGACAATAATGCCCATTCGGAAACGAATAACTCATCGGATTCAAAGCAGAAACCGAAAAGTAACCGTCGGCATAGCCTGTCCATCCCCAATTTATGTGAAAATAATCCGTATCGTTATACGCATCAAAGATAAAAGCATGACCCCCAACATCTCCGGTAGCACGATAAATTACCGGACGACCGGAATCTATTTCATTTTTAATAATTGCAATCCACGCCGAATCGGAATAATGTGAACGATCCAAGCCGATAATATCCGGATACCCGAAATAGGTTTTTAACGCTAATTCACCACTCGGCGAACCGGCTGTATATTCTGCTAATGTAGCATCACTCCCATAGACACCGTATTGAATATCAATCGCAACCCCACAATGAAACATTAATGTGGCGATGGCACGAATTTGATTGGCTGAACTTTTATAACTAAGCGAAATAGGCATAGAATCATAGAGATATGTAGTGTTTTCAAAATTAGCGGATAAAACACCATAAGGATTGTCAACATACGAATGATAGCCCAATCCATTGACAGGATGCTGCCAATAGTTCATCACTTGTGACATCGCAACTACAACACAACCTGTAACACAATATGCTTGTTGTGTCGCATCGTAAGGACATAAACTATTATAGCGGTTACCTTGTCCCCATTTGGTTAAAATCATGGGAGTATTCACACTTTTCTTTACTTTTTGTTGGATAATATTTCCACTTCTCAAAGTTTGCCATTGTTGGCTTATGCTGGGAGGAGCAGCAATGTTATGATTTATAACATACTCAATTTCTTTTTGATAGGAAGATAACCAAGCCTTTGTTGCAGGTGATTGCGTTGATGTATCGAATGTGCTTTCGGAAGAATATGCTAAAACAGGTTTTACGCGATCATCTGCCGAAACAATAATAAATCCCGTGCTTCCTACATTAAAAACATAGAATAACGATTGAACTTCTCCGGCTTTTTGACGTGAAATTGCTTGATAAACCAAATTAAAATCAGGGGCGTTTTTTTGAATACTTATAGCAGCTTTACTACTTAAATAATTGAAAGCAACTTGTTTTGCAGTAGTTGTATCTATCCCATTGCCATAACTTCCAATCAAAATATAAAGGAATATAAAGAATAAAATTGCTTTTCTCATATCGTATTTTTATATCATAATGTTGAACCTAAATCAAAAGCAAAGATATATAAAAAAATAATATCATTGGTTTTAAATAAAAAAAAATGCTTACTTTTGCATATATAAATATTTAAAGAGAAATGATCATTTGGCAAACACAGAAAAAACCGTTTATTAAGTTGGGACTTATTGGTCTTATTCTTTTCTTTTCCGGTTTATTAAAATCACAATCCATTGATTTTTCAACGCTTTTGTTTACTAACCATATCTATCATCAAGATATTGCTTCAGTGAAGGTTGGTGTAAGCGGAAATGGAGAAAAAGAAAGCGAAATGGCAAGAGCTACAACCATTGGTGCTGATAACCTTGCCTTTTTTCCTCCGCTTATCCATTTAAATTCAGGAGATAAAATTAAATTGACGTTTGACGATTTAAGCGGTGAAATAAAATACATGAAATATACATTAATTCATTGTACTTATGATTGGAAACCAACTGCTTCGCTTAATGTTAATGAATATTTAAGTCGTTTTACCGAAGAGGATGTAATTAATTATGCGTATTCTCGGAATACCCTTCAACCCTATGTTTCTTTTTCGGTCAGCTTTCCTAATGAGAATATACAAATCAGCAAATCAGGAAATTATTTGCTGTATATTTTTGAAGATCAAGGCGGTAAAATTATTCCCCTCATTACACGTCGTATCATGGTTGTTGAAAATTTGGCTACGGTTACCGCTGATATTCTACAATCATCCGATATTCCGCTACGTCTTACACATCAGGAAATTAATTTTCAAATTGATTTAAATAATCAACGGTTAAACAACCCAGCCGGAAATATCAAGGTACTAATTATGCAAAATGAACGCTACGACAATGCCTTATTAATAACCAAACCGTATATTAATCAAGGGAATATTTTGTTATACAATGAAAGAGGAGGCATTAACATAGAAGGTGGAAATGAATTTAGGGTGTTTAATATTAAAAGTCTTCGCACCATTATGGAAGGTGTTGAAAGAATTACATCTCTTAATGGTCATACTCATGCTTTTCTTTATACCGAAGAAGATAAACATTATAAAGTATATGAAAATAATATTGATATAAATGGATATTATTTTAACGAAACGATTGATTATAATACAGTTGGTGAAGCCGATTATGTAAATGTTCATTTTCGATTAAAATACGATAAACCGATAAAAGGAAGTATTTATGTTTTTGGAGAATTGACCGATTGGCAATTATTGGAAGATGCTAAACTGAAATATATGGAATATGCTCGTACCTGGCAAACGGACCTTTATTTAAAATCGGGATATTATAACTATATGTATCTTTTTGTTCCGGAAGGTAGTTCGGTGGCTTCAGCCGATTTAATGGAAGGATCTCATTGGGAAACGGAAAATCGCTATACCTTTTTTGTGTATTATAAATCTGACCCTTCCTCTTACGACCGAATAATTGGGTATGCTTCCAAGTATTCATTTCCTAAAAATAAATAAAATATGGATATTACATTAAAAATTGTTCAGGAATTTAATTTACACCTTGATTTTGTTAAAAATACCATTGAATTATTAAACGAAGGAGCCACTATTCCTTTTATAGCTCGCTATCGTAAAGAAGCTACCGGTAGTATGGATGAGGTAATGATTCTTCGTATAAAAGAACGTTTTGCCCAATTAACAGAATTGGAAAACCGAAAGATAACCGTACTAAATTCGATTGATGAACAGGGGAAACTTACCGATGAATTAAAACGCAAAATCGAACAAGTAGAAAGCATGTACGAGTTGGAAGACTTGTATTTGCCCTATAAACAAAAACGCAAAACGCGGGCAAGCATTGCCAAAGAAAAAGGATTGGAGCCTTTAGCCACTTGCTTGTATAAACAAGAAAAAGGAGATATTTACGAGTGGGCGAAACCTTATGTGAATAAAGATAAAGGTGTTAATGATGAAGAAGAAGCTTTGCAAGGAGCTTGTGATATTTTAGCCGAATTTGTTTGTGAACATGAAATTACCCGTGCAAAATTACGTAAGTTGTTTGTACAGAAAGCTATGATTGTTTCAAAGGTGATTTCCGGCAAAGAAGCTGCCGGAAATAAATATGAAATTTATTTCGATAATAAAGAATTGTTGCGAAAAATATCCTCACATCGTTTGCTTGCTATGTTACGGGGTGAAGAAGAAGGATTTTTACGCGTAAAAGTTGAACCGCAGGAAGACGAAGCCTTGGATTTACTATATGATATTCATTTAAAAGCTGATAACGAAGCTGCCGGTTGTGTAGCCGATGCCATTGACGATGGTTATAAACGTTTATTACAACCTCAAATGGAAACCGAAATGCGACAGGAAGCTAAAATTCGTGCCGACGAAGAAGCTATCCGTGTTTTTGTTGATAATCTTCGTCAACTTCTTTTAGCTCCTCCTTTGGGCGAAAAAACAGTAATGGCATTAGATCCGGGATTCCGAACCGGTTGTAAATTGGTCGTGTTAGATAAACACGGTAAATTGTTGGGGAATGCAACTATCTATCCACATCCACCTCAAGTAGAAGTCTTTGAAGCAAATAAAATCGTATATGAATTGGCGAAAAAACACAAAGTCGAAGCGATTGCTATTGGAAACGGTACGGCGGGTAGAGAAACCGAAAATTTTGTTCGTCATGTGGATTTTGAGGAAAAGCCTTTGATTGTTGTGGTTAATGAAAATGGAGCGTCGGTATATTCCGCCTCCGATGTTGCCCGCGAAGAGTTTCCTAATTATGATATAACCGTTCGGGGTGCCGTTTCTATTGGTCGTCGGTTAATGGATCCGCTTGCCGAGTTAATTAAAATTGATCCGAAATCGATTGGAGTTGGTCAATACCAACATGACGTGAATCAAAAAAAATTGCAGGAAAGTCTTGAACATACCGTCGAAAGTTGCGTGAATGCAGTGGGCGTCGAAGTCAATACTGCCAGCAAGCAATTGCTGTCGTTTGTGTCGGGAATAGGACCTGTTTTAGCGGAAAATATCATTGCTTATCGAAGCGAAAATCAAGGGTTTAAAAATAAAGCGGAATTAAAAAAAGTAAAACGTTTCGGCGAAAAAGCTTTTGAGCAGGCTGCTGGTTTTATCCGAATTCGCGATGCCGCAAATCCTTTAGATCGTAGTGCCGTCCATCCGGAAAGTTATGGAATTGTAGAAAAAATGGCAAAATCGCTTCATTGTTCCATATCGGATTTAATGGAGAAAGAAGAATTACGTAAACAAATAAATATCAAAGAATTTGTAACCGATAAATTCGGCATTCCAACCTTAACCGATATAATGAAGGAATTGGCGAAGCCCGGTCGTGATCCGCGACAAGAATTCGATTTGTTTGAATTCGACCATGATATTACTACAATCTCCGATTTAAAACTCGGAATGGTTCTGCCCGGCGTTATAGTCAATATTGCTGCTTTCGGATGTTTTGTTGATATTGGTGTTCATCAAGACGGATTGGTGCATATCAGTCAAATGTCGAAAAAATTTATTGATAATCCAACTAAAATTGTTAAACTCAATCAAAAAGTTATGGTTAAAGTGGTGGATGTGGATATGCAACGTAAACGTATTAATTTGACAATGAATATAGATGGATAATTATCATGAAAGAACAACCCTATAAAAAAGAAAAACAATTTTTAAAAGCACCCGAATATCCGGGAGGGAAAAAGGCATTGTTAGATTTTATTAATGCAAATTTAAAATATCCTGAAGATGCTTTCAAAAACGAAATTCAAGGTGTTGTTAGCATTGCTTATGAAGTGAATGATAATGGAGAAGTGGAATCCGCAAAAATCGTAAAAGCCTTGTCTCCATCTTGTAACGAGGAAGCTCTTCGTCTTGTGCATTTACTTAAATATGGAAAAGCATACAATCATGGGGTGCGAGTTAAATCAAACCATAAGATAAATATTCATTTTCGATTGCCTCAAAAACAAATGCTTTCTATGCAAATTTCATATTCACAGTCTGATATTACAGTTGAAAAACCTGTTCAACCCAAAGTGAAAGAGGAATATTCGTACACCATTCATTTATAAAGCGGTTAAAATGAATTATTGATTTTTCGTTTTTTTTATGACAATTATATATCAATAAAATTTTAATAGATATTTTTTAACAAAAAATATATTGCAATATACATTAATTTTAAAAGAATGTTAATTAAAAAATGATAATTTTGCAGCATGATAATTCTTTTAAAAAATTCTAACGAAAAATATTTAGGTATGAAAAAATTAGTTCTCTTATGTGTGTTTGTTTTTACATTAAATATGATATTTGGTGCCAAAGTAGATACAAATACAGCTAAAATAGTTGCTCAAAACTTCTATGGGATGTTAAATCCTCAAAATCAGCAAAAATCAACTATTTCATTGACATTAGTGTATGATTGTAAATCGCATGAAAACATTCAAAAATCAACAGAAAATACAATCAGTTATTACTATGTTTTTAATGTTTCGGATAATAACGGATTTGTAATTGTTGCCGGCGACAATACCATTACTCCGATATTAGCCTATTCAACAACGAATAACTTTGATGCTAAAAACATCCCTATTAATGTAAAAAAATGGTTAGAGGGATATAAAAATGAAATAAACTTCGCACTAAATCATTCTTCGAACGAGTTATCAAGTATAACCAAAGAATGGAATGATTTAATTGACGGACAAGTGGCTGCAAATCAAAAAAGCACCGCCTCTGTTAGTTCTCTTTTAAGCACTACTTGGGATCAATCTCCTTATTATAATGATTTATGCCCATATAATTATTATTATTCTGAGCGAACTGTAACCGGATGTGTAGCAACCGCCATGGCTCAAATTATGAAATTTTGGAATTATCCTTCTCAAGGAATCGGATTTCATTCGTATGTTCATAATACGTATGGAACGTTGTCGGCTAATTTTGCTTCTACAACCTATAATTGGGCAGCAATGCCAAATAATGTAAGCTATACCAACCAAGCAGTTGCAACTCTAATGTATCATTGTGGGGTAAGTGTCGATATGAATTATGGTACAGCCACTGAGGGAGGAAGCGGTGCTTACGTATATTTAGACGATGACTACATAGCATACGGATATATGGATGCCAGAACAGCAATGAAAAATAACTTTGGATATACAACGGCAGCAGGCTATTCAAGAGATGACTATTCTTTATCATCATGGATTAGTAAATTAAAAACCGAATTAGATGCGGGTCGTCCTATATTATACTCAGGTTCGGGAACTAATGGTGGTCATGCCTTTGTTTGTGATGGCTATGATAATACGGATAAATTTCACATGAATTGGGGATGGAGTGGCTATTACGATGGATATTTTGTTATCTCTGCCCTTAATCCTGCCGGAACAGGTACCGGAGGTGGTAGTGGAGGCTTTAATTCTAATCAAAAAGCGGTTATGGGCATTAAACCACCGACCGTTAATCCAAATGCTGAATTAAGATTATACTCTTATTTGGATTTATACCCGACTTCAATTTCCTATGGGCAATCTTTTACCCTGTCAACAAGTATTGCAAATTATGGAAGTGGAAGTTTTTCCGGAGAATATGCTGCTTTTATTTTTGATAATAATTATAATTTTGTTTGTGGAATGGACACAATTTCTTCCTCATTAAGTAGTGGTTATTATGAAGAAGTTGAGTTTTCAACAAATGGAATGTTACAGTTAGTTCCAGGTACCTATTATCTGGCTGTTTTTTGTCGTACAACTTCAGGAAATTGGAGCATGGTTGATAAAGGAAGTTATTCTAATATTGTTACTTTAACTGTTTCTAATTCATCTGATATTGAATTATATAGTGATTTTGTGATTTCACCATCAGCTACTCAAATCTTTCAAGGTGAAAGTATCAGTGTGAATTGTGATATATTAAACACCAGTAGCTATACATTCTCTGGTACACTCTATTTATGTTTGTATAATATTGAAACAGGAGATCTTGTTTTTCAAATTGATAATGAAGTTATAGCAAGTCTTCCGTCCGGTTATCATTATACAAATGGCATAGATTTTACTAACAGTGATTTAGATGTAAGCCCGGGTTCTTATCTGCTTGCTTTAATGTATAAACCATCAAGTTCATCATCTGCATACATTGTTGGATCAACGTATAAACAAAATCCAATTGTCGTTGTTGTTCAAGAAGCACCTACTCAAGCTGACGCTTTTGAACCGAATAATGATCATCAATCGGCGTATAATTTGACGGTTAAATTTTCTCAAGATGAAGATTTAATTCAAACAACAGGATCCAATCTTCATACCGGATTAACTAAAGATTATTATAAGGTTGTATTGCCGGAAGGATATGATTATAAACTTATGGCTGAAGTATATGATGCTTATAATTTCCCTAAGAATCAAAGCTATACATGCGATGTGCTTTTATCTTATTTTACAGCTGAATCGGATTGGTCGGATGCTTTTGATGAAAAATTAATTGACTCGATTTTTGTAGAAGATGGAGGTACGGTTTACTTTTTTGTTTCTCCATTTTCCGAAGGTTCTACCGGCACGTATTTATTAAATCTATATGTTCGTAGAATTTCTAAAGCTTCTATAAATCAAATTACGGACGAATCTTCTCTACAGATTTATCCTAATCCGGTTAAAGAAATAGTATGCCTTAATTCCAAAGATGTAATTAAAGATGTGGAGATTTTCGATATGGTAGGTAAGAAAATAATGGCTGTTTCAATCAATGATAACAAAGGTTCATTTTCGATAGGAAATCTTACGGCAGGTGTTTATATTACACGTGTACGTACCGATAAAGGCTTTATAACCAAAAAGTTTATTAAAGATTAAACGTATCTACTTAATTAATCCGTTGGTGAGTATTACAAATTCATCAACGGATAATTGTTCAGGTCGCTTATCAAAGATACTTTGTGCCGTAAATCCTTCTTGAAAAGTTAATGATTTTAATGAATTTCGTAATGTTTTACGTCTCTGATTAAAAGCGGTTTTAACGACAGTCTTAAAATCTTTTTCATTGCAGGATAACGTTTTACAATCGTTCCTTTTTAGTCGAATAACACCTGATTTTACTTTTGGTGGAGGATTAAATACATGTTCATCGACCGTAAATAAGTATTCGATTTCATAAAAAGCTTGTAATAATACACTTAAAATACCATAATCTTTTTTCCCCGGTTTGGAAGCAATACGCATTGCCACTTCTTTTTGAAACATGCCGACCACTTCGGGTATTTGGTCTTTATAATCCAAAACTTTAAAAAGAATTTGATTTGAAATATTATATGGAAAGTTTCCGATTAAAGCAAATGGCTCTAATGTAATAGTATGTAAATCTGCTTTTAAAAAATCCATAGAATATAGTCTATTCCCAAGAAATGGAAATCTTTTTTGCAAAAAAGCTATCGATTCTTCATCTATTTCAATAAGATGTATTTCTTTATCTTTTAATTCCAATAAATATTGAGTCAATACTCCCGTACCTGAACCTACTTCAACGATAGTTCGCGTGTTTGATGTTAAACTATCAACTATTTGTTTGGCAATTCCCTGATCGGTTAAAAAATGTTGTCCTAGGCGCTTTTTGGCTTTTACTTCGTTTTTATAATACATCAATTTGGTTTTTTGACAAAAATAAACAAATATTTCGTATCTTTTAAGATTATTTTATAAAAAAAATCGCTACTCTTTTGTTGAGTTGCGATTTTGTGTGATTCCGATGCGATTCGAACGCATGACCTACTGCTTAGAAGGCAGTTGCTCTATCCAGCTGAGCTACGGAACCTTAATGGTTAGTCGGGATGACAAGATTCGAACTTGCGACCTCTTCGTCCCGAACGAAGCACGCTACCAAGCTGCGCTACATCCCGCTTGTTTTGTAAGGGTGCAAAAGTACAAATAATTTTGATAGATTTTGTATTCATTTTGTTTTTTTTTCTATACATTTGCAAAGAATTTTAAATGTCGATTATTATGTATGGTTCAAATGTCAAAGTTTATTATGATCTAACTGCTAAAAATAAATTGAAAGAATTGCTAACTAAAACAAATTCAGTGTTTATTCTTTGTGATTCGCATACTGAAAAATACTGTTTGCCTTTTTTATTTGCTCAAATTCCGGCATTACAAAATGCCTTTATATTAATAATTCCTTCCGGTGAAAAGAGTAAAGATTGGAAAATTGCTATGCAATTATGTGAAGTTTTAGTGGAAGAATATGCTAATCGTGACGCTCTTTTAATCAATGTTGGGGGAGGAGTAGTGTGTGATCTGGGTGGTTTTGTGGCTTCTATTTTTAAAAGAGGAATTTCTTTTATTCATATTCCTACATCATTATTAGCTCAAGTTGATGCTGCAATTGGCGGGAAAACAGCTATTAATCTTAAAGGTGCAAAGAATCAGGTGGGCACTTTCTATATGCCTAAAGCAGTTTTTGTTTTTAATGATTTGTTAATTACTTTACCGTTTCGTCATTGTGTTGCCGGTTTTGCCGAAATGTTGAAGCATGGTCTTATTGCGGATGAAAACTATTGGAATGAATTAAAAAAAATAAAGTATAATAAAAAGGGAATAATGAATTCTACCCTTATTGAGAAATCAATTAATATAAAAAAATCAATTGTAAATGTCGATTTTAAAGAAAATAATGAACGAAAAAAACTTAATTTCGGACATACAATCGGGCATGCTTTTGAATCGTATTTTATGCAACAAAAAATACCGATTCTTCATGGTGAAGCAATTGCTTGGGGAATACTTGTCGAAGCTCATATTTCGTGGCAAAAGGGTTTACTATTAAAAGATGAATTAGAAGAAATTCAGTCTGTTATACAATTAGTTTATAAGATGTTAAATTTCTCATCTTTAGATTTAAATAGATTAAAAACGTTCTTTTTTATGGATAAAAAGAGAGATAACAATCTTGTAAATATGACTTTATTAAAAAAAATCGGAACAGCTGTTAGCGACCAATACTGTTCCGATTTTGAATTAGAAAATGCGTTATTGTATCTAAAAAACTTAGATTCCTAATAATTTGTTATAATGTTGTAAGGTTTCAAGGACATTTTGCTTTATATGAATAAAATCATCAATACCTGCATTTTTTAGGAAATCAATTGATTCTGTTGGGCTACCGGCAATAAGGCATTGAGTTTTTGGATTAGTTTCTTTAATTTTTCGAGTAATTTCGGGTGCAAAACTTACGTATTCTTCATCCGAACTACAAATAATAACTATTTGTGCTTTGGATGTTAAGACGTCGTTTAGTCCTTCTTCAACAGTATTATATCCTTGTGTTTCTATGATTTCATATCCGGCACATCCAAAGAAATTTGTAATAAATCCGGCTCTTGCTTGTCGCATTGCCAAATTTCCTATTTTAAATAAAAAAACTTTTGGTCTTCCATGTTTTTTTGCCCATGTTTCTGTTGCTAATCGTATTTCCTCGAATGGAATAGCTCCGCGAAAAGGTTGAATGCCTTCGTATTCGAGATGGTTTTGATATTCGATTTTGTCTACCATTAGCTCATTAATATTCGGGTATTGATTCGTGCCCAAAATAGTTGTACGCCGTGATGCTATGTCGGTATTTCTTTTTTGACAAGAAATTTCAATTGCTTCTTTAATTTTTCCTTCTAATCCAAGAGCAATAATGCCTCCTTTGTTTTCGGTATCAAGAAATATATTCCAAGCTTCGCGAGCTATGGAATGGGTTAAATTCTCAATATAATAAGAACCTGCTGCCGAATCGCTTACTTTATTAAAATGAGCTTCTTCTTTTAAAATAATTTGAATATTTCTGGATAATCGTTGTGAAAAGGTTTCGGCAATTTTATACGTTTCATCAAAATTGGATAGTAATATAGCATTTGTGCCTCCAATAGCTGCTGACATACCTTCCGTTGTACTCCGCAATAAATTAATATTTGAATCAAATAGGGTTTTATTCCAGGAAGAAGAAATACTGCACGTGTTCATTTTATTGATTTCTGCAATCGATGGGTTATAAGATTCTACTATTGTAGACCATAGTATTCTGGCTACTCGTAACTTGGCTATTTCCATGAAATAATTAGAGCCTATTGAAAATGTAAATTGAATTTTAGAAGCAATGTCGTCAATTTCCAAACCGTTGTCAGTGGCATAGACCAAGTATTCATTCCCAATAGAAAGGGAATATGCTAATTCTTGAATTATTGTGGCACCGCAATTATGGAGTATGTTTCCATTAACGGAAATATATCTGAAATTAGGTAATTTTTCGCCTAAAAGTTTATGCAGTGTGATTATTTCCTGTAAATCTTCTTCTTTGCTTTTCCAAAAACGATGATGAAGGAGCATATAAAGGATAGGGTCGAAATCGAAGGAACCTTCAATTTTACTCGTGTCAAAATTATTTTTTTCAATATAATTTATCCATAGAGTTGCAAGGTGCGTATATGAATTGTGATTTTCAAATCGGAGGGTAGTTTTATGTAAATCAATTTCGTTAAGAAGAATGTCTATGTCTTGACTTGTTTGTATTTTTTGAGCATTGAAAAATATGGCAGTGGCGCCTTTTTGAATGAATTCTCGAGCAAGTAGATTTGCCTTTTTAGGGTCGCTTTCTGAAATTCGTTGTACGATTTTCCAATCGTTTCCTTTTTCTTTCGATCCTCTTAAAAATGGGAATTCATTTGGATTTTGAAATAAATAAGCTAATTCATCAAGGTCTTCGGAACGATAATAGGGTTTAACGGTAAATTGTTCGTCCGTTTTCCATATTAATTTTTTAGAATAATCGGC
>CAYZQG010000013.1:0-19125 GCA_964480685.1 uncultured Lentimicrobiaceae bacterium | reverse complement strand
ATATTGTTGTGCTAAAAATTCGGCTTTTTTTACAGTTGATTTTTCGTTGGAGAGTGTTTGTAAGGGGTAAACATACACTTGATAATGCAAATCTCTAAGTTTCATAATAAACATAGTTAAAATCGGAGCATCCAATTGCGATGCCAAGCGAAAAGTACCGATAGGAAAATCGGCATTGGAACCTAAAAATCGGGTTGTAAAATGTTTGGTGCTTCCAAACAAACGGTCGCAAGGCAGAGTGATAATTTCTCCTTTATCAATGGCTTCTTTAATGGCAAAGATATGTGACATATCGTTGCTAACGGGTATTAAGTTGACATGGGATCGTTGGAGAGATTTAATTCTTTGTGTTTGAAATTCTTTGCCTTCGCCTCCAAAAATAATGCCGTTGATTTTCTTTTTATCTTGTTTAAAACAATGTCCGATGAGTTCAAAATTTCCGATATGAGCACCGGCAATAATAAATCCTTTTTCTTGTTCGATTAAGGCATTAAAATAATCGTTTCCTTCAACTTGAATCTTGAATTGCTGATGATTACCGGAAAGTAAAGCAAATTTATCTAAGACAACTTTCCCAAAAATTATATGATTACGATACGTTGAACAAAAAGCTTTCCATGCAGTTTGTTGGTGTTGAATCCGAAAATAGGAATAAATGGATTGATACCCTTTTCGTGCGAATAGTAAATAAAACGGAATCACTCCGAAAAGAGTGGGATACAAAAAAGAAACTTTAATAATATTTAAAATCCAAAATAAAAAACGTTGTCCAAAACGTCCACCACCGGTAGCACCTTCCCATTCTTTTTGTTGGGGCGACATTGTTTATTGTTGATTAACTTTGCTTTCAATATAATCGTAAAAATTGGATAAGGTTCTAACATTTGCCATTTCTTCCGGTTTGATTTTAAAACCGAAATTTCGTTCTACAATGACAACAATGTCAACAAAATCAAGGCTATCAATATCCAAATCTTGTTTTAACAGTGCTTCATCTTTAATTGAACTTGCATCAATTTCAATTTCGTTAATTAGAAACTCATTTACGATAGAAACAATCTCTTCTCTTTTCATATTTATTACCCCAATTAATATAAATAATCTAATTTTTTTAAAAGTGCAAAATTACACATTTTAGTAAAATAAATGGAATGATTTTTTTCTTAAAATAAATTTGTATAAAAAAGAAATTATAACAATAGTAAATATATATATACTTCAGAATATCAATAAAATTATGCTTTAGTTATTTAGTTAATAACTAAAAAAAAAAGGGTTTATTAATTTAATATTAGATTTTTTTAACAATTAAAGCGCTATTAGTTCCACCGAAACCGAATGAATTGGATAAAAAAATGTTAATTTTTTTATCTATTGTATGTTTAGCGATATTAATATTTTTAGAAAATTCGTCGGGGGTTTCAAAATTGATATTGGGGGCAACGAAATCGTTTTGCATCATTAAAACAGAATAAATTATTTCGCTCGCACCTGCCATCCAGCATTCGTGTCCGGTCATGGATTTGGTGGAACTTACTTCGGGTTTACTGTTACCAAAAAGTTTATCAATAGCAATAGCTTCAAAGGCATCGCCTTGTGGGGTTGAAGTAGCGTGAGCATTCACGTAGTCTATGTCTTTTGCCGAAGTATCTGCATCTTTTAACGCTCTTTCCATGGCAATCATTGAACCTATATCACTCGGTTGAGAAATATTACTGCCATTGGAAGAAAAACCGTAACCTACAACTTCAGCAAGAATAGGTGCTCCTCTTTTTAAAGCATGTTCGTATTCTTCAAGGATTAACGTTGCAGCACCTCCGCTGGGAACCAATCCGTCGCGATTGGCATCAAACGGTCTAGATGCTTTAGTGGGATCATCGGTTCGAAGTGAAAAAACACTTAGCCCGTCAAAACTGCCCATAGAAAGATAATTGGTTTCTTGTCCTCCTCCACAAATCACCATATCTTGCAATCCGTTTCGAATAAAAAGTAATCCTAATCCAATGGAATGAGAACCGCTTGCACAAGCAGCACTTATTGTCATATTAACACCTTTTAATTTCAAAATAGTAGATAAGTTCATGGTAATGGTTGAGTTCATGGATTGAAAAATTGCTCCCGAACCTAATAAAGTAGTATCTTTTTTTTCTGAAACAATGCAATGTGTTTCTATTACGGCTTTTGCAGATGAATCATTCCCATAGAATATACCAACCTCATTTTTATCTAAATAATCCAAATCAATATGCGCTTGTTTTAAAGCTGCTATGGTTGCCATGTAGGCATATTCGCCTTCTTCGGCAAGACAAACACGAGCTCTTCGATCCAATAAACTTTTTAAATTCGGTCGTTCTACAATCCCTGTTAAAGGAGAACGATATCCATAATCGTATCGTAATGGGTCTATACCTATACCCGATTTACCTTCATATAATGATTTTGTTACTTCTTCCAAATTTTTACCGATGCAGGAATAAATTCCCATTCCTGTTATAACTACTCTTCTCATAATGTAATTTCTGATTCTATTATTTTTCTTTTTAAATAATTAGGTTTAAAAAATAGGATTATGTATATAAACCTCCATTTATTGAAATAACTTCTCCGGTTATATAACTTGCTTGTTCGGAAGCTAAAAAGCCAATTAAAGCGGCAACTTCTTCCGATTTGCCGAAACGTCCCATAGGAATCATTGTTTTGAGTGTATTTTCATCCAAGTCTTTGGTCATATCGGTAGTAATAAAACCGGGTGCCACGGCATTAACAGTTACTTTTCGAGCGGCAACTTCTTGTGCCAAAGCTTTGGTTGCCCCGATTACGGCAGCTTTGGCTGCCGAGTAATTGGTTTGTCCGGGTAATCCTTTAATGCCGGATAATGAAACAACGTTGATTATCCTTCCGAAACGTTTAGTAAGCATGTCTTTTAATAAGCGTCGTGTGATATAGAAAAATCCATTTAAATTGGTGTTTATCACATTATTCCATTGTTCGTCTTGCATAAAAATCATCATGTTATCCATGCGAATACCGGCGTTGTTAACCAACACCGCAATGTAATCGTCAGAGTGGGCATTGCTCCAAGCCAATACAGCATTATCTACTGTTTTTCCATCGGCAACATCAAATGGAAGTAGTTCGGCTATGCCTCCTTGTTTTTCAATGAGTTGTTTGGTCTCCAATGCAGACTTTTCGTTTGCCAAGTAATTGATTATTATTGGATAGCCTGCTTGAGCCAATTCAAGGCAAATCGCTCTTCCAATACCTCTTGAACCTCCTGTAACTAATGCGTATTTCATCTTATTTTATAATTTAGTCTCATTTGTTTTTAAAAATTCTGTCATTGATTTAATTTCCATATATTTCGGGCTGTCTTCAATAAAAGTAGGAACTATTTTTCTGATTTCTCTGTATGTTTTTTGAGAATTTTTCGATAATTTATTTTCAATTTTAAGATAATCAATAGCTTGTGCTAAAGCCATGCAATGTATGGAAAGCACTTGAAAGGAATTTTCAATAACATGTTTAGCCATTAGGGCTGAATTAGTGCCCATACTTACAATGTCTTGGTTGTCGTTGTTGTTAGGAATGCTGTGTACATACATCGGATTGGATAGAGTTTGGCATTCGGCAGTAGTAGATGTAGCGGTAAACTGAGCTCCTTGTAATCCGTATTGTAACCCTAAAACTCCTAAATTAACAAAGGGAGGTAATATTCCATTAATTTTATCGTGAAATAAATAATTCATTTGACGTTCGATAAGCATTGTCAGTTTAGTAACGGCAATTTTCAATTTATCCATTTCGAATGAAATGTAATCTCCATGAAAATTACCCCCATGATATACAGATTTTGTTTCGCAATCTATGATTGGATTGTCATCAACCGAATGAAATTCGTTGAGTAGTACTTTTTCCGCATTTTCCAATTCATCCCACACAGGCCCTAAAATTTGAGGCACACAACGTAATGAATAATAAGGTTGTAATTTATGCGTAAATATTTTTTCTTTGTTTTTATGGTACATTTCTTTTTCCCGTTGGCGCAAACATTTACTTCCCTTCGAAAAGGTTCGCATCATCTGAGCTACTTTTTGTTGTCCTTGGTGATCTTTCAAACCGTTGAGTATTTCAGACATAAAATCGTCGTAAGAAGAAGCTATTTCGTTCATCATTACCGAGGCAATAATTGCCCAAGATAATAATTTTTTAGCATAAATCAAATTAACAATTCCAATTCCGGTCATAACGGCTGTTCCATTTGTAAGAGCTAATCCTTCACGAATATAAGGTTCAAGAGGTTTAAGGCTTTCAGTTTTCATTACTTCTGCTGTAGCGTGTTTCTTTCCTTTATAAAAAACTTCTCCTTCGCCAATAAGTGTCAAAGCCAAATGTGCCAATTGTACTAAATCGCCACTGGCGCCAACACTTCCGTGCTCGGGAATATAAGGGTTAATGCCTTTATTTATAAATGCTTGAATTAATTCTATAGCATCTATATGAACACCCGATTTTCCTTTAATAAACGTTTGAAAACGACACAACATAGCAGCTTTTACGTAGATTTCGGGTAATGGATTTCCCGCTCCACTCGAATGGCTTCGAATAATGTTATATTGCAATGATTTTAAATTTTCATTGTTGATTTTATATTGAGCCATCGGTCCAAAACCCGTATTAATGCCGTAAATTACTTTATTGGTAGAAAAAGATTTTAAAAACCGATAACTATCAGTGATTCTTTTTTGATCAATTAGACTGATTTTTAAGGGTTTATTATTAAAAATGATTTCTTTAATATATTCTATATCAAGTCTTTGCATATTAATATTATTAATAATAGTATATTAAATTAAGATTGCAAAAGTACATGAAATTTTGTTTATTTTAAGTATAATTAAATATTTTATTCTGAAAAAAAGAAAACAACTGTATAAAGTAAAACAAATTATATACTTTTGCAAAAAAAATAAATAGAAGAATGGCAAAGGATAAAAAAGAAGTTCTTATTTTAGGAGGAGGAATAGGCGGATTAATGGCAGCATGTTTATTATGCAAAGAAGGATTTAAACCAATTATTTTGGAACAGCATTATAAAATTGGTGGTGGCTTACATTGTTTTAATCGAAATGGAGTAAGTTTTGAGTCGGGGATGCATTTTATTAGCGGGTTTGAAGAAAATGGCACCATGCGTAAAATTTTCAAATATTTAGATCTTTTAGATAAAGTTCAAATAAAAGAACTAGATAAAGATGGATTTGAAGTTGTGCATTTTGGTTCCGATAATTTAAAGGTTAAATTTGGCTTAGGGAAAGATAATTTTATTAAAAAGTTATCTCAGCAATTTCCACATGAAGCCGATAATATTCAGGCGTTAATGGATTCATTATATAGTATATGTGAACAAATTCCTTTATTTAATTTACGACCTGTAGCCCATCAATGGTATTTGAATGATGAAACGTTAACCCCCGTTAATATTTTTATTGAAAAATATATTAAGGATAAAAAACTTCAAAATATTTTGGTTTGGAATAATACTTTATATAGCGGCAGTAAAAATGAGACGCCTGTTTATATTCATGCCATAATTACTAAATTTTATGTAGAAGGAGCATCCCGATTTATAAATGGTAGTCAACATGTTGCCGATGCGATGGTTCAAATGATAAAATCCTATGGTGGAAAAATCATTTTGAAAAAAGAAATTGTAAAAGTTGATATTCAAGAGAAAAGAGTAACCAAAGTTATTACAGCTGATGGAAGTGAATATAAAGCAGATTATTACATTTCAAACATACATCCTGCTCTTTTAATGGATTTGATTGATCCTAGTCAAATTCAAAAAGCATATAGAGAACGTTTAAAAGGTCTTGAAAATTCATATTCGGCTTTTATGATGTATGTGAAATTTAAGCCGAAATCATTTCCCTATATGAACTATAACTATTTTTACTATAAAGATTTCGATTTAGTTTGGAATGCGATTAACTATGATTTAAAAGATTTTCCGCAAGGATTTATGTTGATGACGTCTCCAACAGCTCATCAAGATGAATTTGCCGAAAAAGCCATGTTTAGCTGTATTATGCGATACAGTGATTTTAAACAATGGGAAGATACACGTGTTGGAAAAAGAGGGAAAGAATATTTAAAATTAAAAAAAGAAATTGAAGAAAGATTTATTGATTTAGCCGGAAATGTTTTTCCGAATTTTAGAAATTGTATTGATAAAGTTGTTTGTGGTACGCCACTTACCATTCGTGATTATTTAAGATCAAAAGAAGGCGGTCTTTACGGATATAAGAAAAGTTCGGAAAACCTGATTAAAGCACAAGTTTTACCTCGAACAAAAATCGAAAATTTATTTTTAACAGGACAAAATATCAATTTACATGGCATTTTAGGAGTGCCTTTAAGTGCAGTTGTTACAGTTGGTGAATTAGTTGGTGGCGTTGATTATTTGGTTAATAAAATTAATGACAGTCAATAAAAACCATAGTTAGATTGCAATTAAATAATTGTTTAATAATAAAATGTAATAAAAAGTAGAATAAATATGCTTTTTTTTAATATTTTTGCATCAATTTAAAAATTAAGGAATATATGGAAAATCAACATAGAGAAAGATTGAAATTCAAGTTAATATATCCAAAATGGAAAAAGCTTCCCGGGCAAACTACCTTTAATTTACCTCCTCATGGACCGGTAGTATTTGCTGCGTCCTTACCCGATTATGTAGATATTTCCTTTACAGATGAGAATGTAGAAGAAATTAATTTTGACGAAGCATGCGATTTTGTCGGTGTATCCATGATGTTGAGTACTCAAGTAAAACGCGGTTGGGAGATAGCTGATACTTTCCGACAAAAAGGGAAGAAAGTTATTTTCGGAGGTATTTCCACTATGTTGCATGCTGAAGAAACATTGCTTCATGCCGATAGTGTTTTTCTTGGAGAATCGGAAGGAAGAATGGATGAAATTTTAACCGATTTTTATGAAGGTAATTTAAAGAAAATATATAATTTCATGGGCAAACAACCCGATATTAATTTAGTCGGTAATGCTCGCAGAGATTTATATAAACGTCATTTATACAATCATAAAGGTGTACAAATGGTTGATCTTTTTCATGCTTCACGAGGGTGTCGTTTCAGTTGTTATCCCTGTGCCGTTTCTTATTTGGGAGGAAGAAATTTTCGTCCGCGTCCTATTGAGAAAGCTATCGAAGAATTGCATTCCATTGATAATAATCGGCTTTTTATTGTGGATAATTCCTTGGCTCAAGATACACAATGGGAATTGGATCTGTTTCGTGAAATGATTCCGTTAAAGAAAAAATGGATCAGTCATACCATAGAAGATGACCCTAAGGTATTAGACCTCGCTGCTCAAGCCGGTGCTTGGTATGTTTATCAAGCTGTTTATGATACGTCCGATTATATTAAAGAACGTGTAAAACGGTATCATGATTTTGGTATCGGTGTTGAAGGAACTATATTATTAGGGCTTGATAATCAAACCGAAGATGATATTTTAAAACTGATAGATTTCTTATTAAAAATTGATTTGGATTTGGCTGAATTTACCGTATTGGCTCCTTTTCCTCATACTAAAGCCTACGATGACTTATTACGTCAAGGAAGAATTTTCGACCATGATTGGAACCATTACAATGCCGGTCAAGTGGTTTACCAACCCAAACACATGTCGCCCGAACGTTTACAAGAACTCTATGAATATGCCTGGAAAGCATTCTATCAAGATGAAAGTCAAGAAGAAAAAATGTTTAAACTTTTTGCTCAAGTCATGCTTCGCGA
Organism: uncultured Lentimicrobiaceae bacterium; assembly: GCA_964480685.1. Lineage (GTDB taxonomy): Bacteria > Bacteroidota > Bacteroidia > Bacteroidales > WCHB1-69 > UBA5266. The sequence continues at coordinate 11,308 of CAYZQG010000013.1, read as the reverse complement.
AATGGAAGATGGAACGTATCGTTCAAGAGACCGAAATCTTGTCGGAAAAAGTTTTGGTAAAGATGTAATTAGAAAAATTAACTAATTAGTTATATAACAAGTCAATATATGAAGGTTTCAGAAAAATATTATGATGAAATATTCGATTTTACAGGGCAATGGGATATGCCCTCGAAATGCGGATTGAAAATTATATATTATAAAAATAAAAAATGGATCATTGTTACCGAATTATATCAAGATAATCCCGGAACTTCCGTAACGTATAATGGCGCTTCGTTAGCATGGCAAATATGTCAGTCAAAAGGTATTCAACCGCATGAAATGGTCTATGTTGAATGCAATCCCGATACCAATTCAAAACTTTCTTTCTATGATGAAGAATTTTTTCAAGTAGATTTTGATGTAGAAGATAATAAATTTATAAATCCGAAATATAGGCAATTGTCGAAAGAAGAAATGAATGAATTATTTTTTTAATAAAACAAATAAATATGAATAAATTTATTTTAATTTTCATCTTTTCTTTAGTGTTTCTGTATACTCAAGCTCAAAAAGTTAAATTAAAGGAAGGCTCATTAAAATTCTTAAAAGGACAAACGGAATTGAATTTTAATTATAAAGGAATGCTGGTAGAAGGTGAACCCGAAAAAATATACATTCAAAAAAAATTTAAAGAGAAAGAAGAGGATTCCTTGGGAGCCGGAAAACAATGGATGAATGCCTGGGAAACAACAGATAGAAAAAAAATATATGAAGTTAAACTTTTAGAATATTTTAATAGACAAATGGTTCAGTTCCATTTAAAAGGGACTTTAGGTAATAACGAAGCTCCTTACACTGCTACTATCCGAACAATGGATATTGAAACAATTGGAAATTTATTTACAGCAAACGAATTAAAGGATGAAATAATTTTTACTGAAAAAAATTCTTCTAAAATTTTAGCAAGGAGTACTATTTCTGAGGCATCGGAGAATTATTTTAATTATTAAAGCGATTAAATTGAAAAGTAGATGAAAAAGAAACAAATTTTAATAGTAGATATTTTCTTTATAGTAGTTTTTGCTACAGCACAACCCAAACCCATTTATCTTTGGAAAGATGTTGCTTCGATGAAACATCAGCGTACACGATTGTATGTTTATCCCGCTCCCGATTCCATAGCCACCGGTATAGAGGTTATCGTATGCCCGGGAGGAAGTTACCACCATTTGGGGATGCCACATGAAGGCTATCAGGTTGCAGAATGGTTAAATAGTCAAGGTATTACAGCTTTTGTTCTAAGATATCGAGTGGGTATGAATGGCTATCATCATCCGGCAATGATACAAGATTTACAGCGAGCCATTCAATTTGTTCGTGAAAATTACGATTCGAGTCGAAAACATATTTTGGGAGTTATGGGATTTTCTGCCGGCGGGCATTTAGTAACCATGTCAGGTGCCTTTTATAAAAATAATTTTTTACAAAAATTGGGAATTTTTATCCATTGCAGTTTACGTCCCGATTTTGTAGTACCTGTTTATCCAGTTGTTTCCATGCAAGATAGCTTAGCACATATTCGTTCCAGAAAAAATTTATTAGGAACAAATTATACAAAACAACAAATAGATACTTTCTCGATGGAATTACAAATTCCCGATGATATGCCTCCCGTTTTTTTAGTAACGGCAAAAGACGATCCGGTAGTAAATTTTAAAAACAGCGTTGAATTAGATAAAACCTTGACAAAGAAAAATATAAAACATACTTTCTTGTTATATGAAATGGGTGGTCATGGTTATGGAATGAGCGTTGAAAGAGGAGGTGAAACAGCAAAATGGAATTTGAAATTTAAACAATGGTTGATAGAAAATAATTTTATTAAATAAAAAATATGCATTTTAAACCCGAAATAGAATTCCTCCCGCTTGATGAAATTAAAATATTTCAACAAAAAAAATTGAAAGAAGTATTACGTTATACAAATGCAAAATCAACTTATTACCATTCGCTTTTTAAAAATGAAAAAATAGACATTAAAAAGATTAAAACTTTGGATGATCTTCAAAATATACCTTTTACACGAAAAGAAGATTTACAATCATATAATCAAGATTTTGTTTGTGTAGAACATTCAAAAATAGTTGATTATATAACCACCTCGGGGACATTGAGCACCCCGACCACCTTTGCCATGACCGATAGCGATCTTGATCGCTTAGCCTATAATGAAGCTATTTCGTTTACTTGTGCCGGCGGTAAAAAAGGCGATATCTACCAGCTGATGACGACCTTAGATAAACGATTTATGGCTGGTTTCGCTTATTTTCTCGGCATTAGAATGATGAAAGCAGCTGTAATTCGTGTCGGAAACGGTATTCCCGAATTGCAATGGGATACCATCCAACGAATTTCTCCCGATACCATAATCTGTGTGCCTTCTTTTATCCTGAAAATTATTCAATATGCTGATGAACATAATATTGACTATAAAAATTCAAGCATAAAAAAAGCAATTTGTATTGGAGAAAATCTTCGTGAACAAGATTTTTCTTTGAATCTTCTCGGAAGAAAAATTAAAGAAAAATGGGAAATCGATCTATTCTCTACCTATGCTTCTACCGAAATGAGTACTTCGTTTTGTGAATGCGAAGCCGGTAAAGGAGGACATCATCATCCCGAATTGATTATTTGCGAACTAGTTGATGATAACGACCGCGTCGTTTCCGAAGGTGAATATGGCGAATTAACCATTACTACGCTTGGCGTTGAAGGAATGCCTTTGATTCGGTTTAAAACAGGTGATATTTGTCGCTTCCATTACGAGCCTTGCTCTTGTGGCAGAACTTCGATGCGAATTAGTCCGATTATGGGTCGAAAAAATCAAATGATTAAATATAAAGGCACTACTTTATATCCTGCAGCTATTTTCGATGTGCTTGATAATGTTGATTATGTAGAAAATTATTTAGTCGAAGTAGCTACCAATGAAGTTGGTATGGATGATGTTTCAGTTCGTATCGGAACGAAACAGTCCGAAGAATGGATGATGGTGGATTTGAAAAACAGATTTCGTGCAAAAATCAGAGTTGCTCCTTCTATCATGTTTGAAAATATAGATTTAATCAAAAAAATTCAATATCCTGAAGTAAATCGCAAACCCGTTAAGTTTTTAGATAAACGTAAATAATGGATTCTTTTGCTTTTATATCCGATTGATTTTAAATAAAATTTATTAATGTAATTAGAGATTTTATTCTTTGATGAAATCAAAAAGTTTCAACAACTCCAATAAATAAAAGGCAATATAAAATGTACGTAGAAAGATAATTTATGGTTGAAAAAGAGAAAAATAAAAATTATTTTATTGAAAATTATCCTCACCAACGAGGTATCCACTGTGAAACCGGCAGCATAAAGAACATGCTTACATTTTATGGTTACGAAATTAAAGAAGAATTGATTTTTGGAATTGGTAGCGGTTATGATTTTATTCATTTCCCTTTTCGTTTGTTTGATGGCTGTGAAATACCGATTTTTAGGGTTATTTCTATACAAATTTTTAAAAAATTTACTCGTCGAATGCATATCCAGGCTACAACTAAAATTTTTTATAATAAAGAGCATTCAATGAAAACGTTGGATAACTTATTATCCAAAAATATTCCCGTTGGGTTGGTTACCGAAGTATCAAAACTACCTTTTTTCCCTTTACGTGATCGCCGGTTTTCAGGGCATCATTTTGTAGTTATCGGTAAAGAAAATAATGAATATATCGTGAGTGATACCGACCCTAATTTCCCGGATAATACTACGAATACTATTTCTTACAAGGATTTGAAAGATGCCCGATTTACAAAAGATTTGTTTTCTCCTAAAGGAGCCTTGTTTTATATTCAATCGATACCGACAAATTTTGATATCAAACAAGGTATTATTACCGGAATTAAGTATACTTGTTATAAAATGCTTGATATTCCTTTTCCTTTTTTTGGAGTAAAAGGGATTTATTTTCTGTCGAAAAGGATGAAAAAGTATGAAAAAATTTATAGCACGAAACAAGCATGGGAAAATATTAAATTTCAGATATATATATCCGAAGAAGCCGGCTCCGGCGGTTCGGGTTTCCGCTATATGTATGCAAGCTTTTTAAATCAAGCTGCTGATTTTTTAAACGATGAACATTTACTTGCATTATCCGTTTCTATGAGAGAGGTTGCCGATTATTGGCAATCTTTTGCACTCGATGCCATCCGACAATACGAAAAAAGAAAAGAAAGAAATATAGAAAATTTGGCAGATTTAATTTTTCAAATTGCTCAAATGGAAGAAAAACTTTTTATTGATTTAAAAAGTTGGGTTCAAACCAAATAGATAAAATAATTTAAAATTATTAGTATGGACAGTTCAATTTTTGATGATACTCGACCTTATTTCGACAGTGAAATTCCTGCTGCTATTGAAAGAGTTTCTGAAAGTTCGTATTTCCCTATGATAGTAAAATATTTGTTTCCGGATGCTGATTTGCAATCTTTTATCTCGGAATTCCGAAATATTAAAACTATTAGTGAATTTCAATATAAAATAATGTATAAAACTATTAGGGCTATACTTTCAACAACATCCTCAGGCTTAACATCATCCGGATTTGAAAAAATTTGCAACGAACGAAAATCGATGTTTATAGCCAATCATAGAGATATTTTACTGGATTCGGCAATTTTACAAATATTATTAAGAGACAACAATCTAGATACTTCAGAAATTACTTTTGGAAGCAATTTAATGACCAATCCATTAATAATTGATATTGGCAAAATGAACAAAATGTTTAAAATTGTAAGAGGTGGAAATATACGCGATTTCTATCGAAATTCCGTTCACGTTTCTGCTTATATGCGATATGCCATCACTGAAAAAAGTCAATCTACTTGGATTGCTCAACGAAACGGAAGGACTAAAAATGGTGATGACAAAACTGAAATGGCAGTTCTTAAGATGTTTACACTGAGTAGCAACAAACTTTTTGTCCCTAATTTATTAGAATTAAACATTACTCCTTTAGTCGTTTCGTATGAATATGAACCCTGCGATTTTTTTAAAGTGGCAGAGCTATACGTTTCTCGTTATCAAAAATATGAAAAAGAGCCTAATGAAGATTTTAATAGTATTTTGCATGGTATTACTCAATGGAAAGGGAATATTCATTGCGTTGTTTGCGACGCCATAACTAAATCGGAACTCGAAGAATGTGATAGTCTCCAACGTAACGATAAATTTCAACACTTAGCTAAAATTATTGATAAACGAATTTACGATAACTATAAATTATGGAAAACTAATTATATGGCGTATGATATTTTAAATCAGTCGGGAAAATATATTGAAAAGTATTCTCAAGAAGATAAAATTGCTTTTTTAAATTATATGAATGACGGCTTGATAAATATTGAGGGCGAATACGAAGAATTAAAAGGAATATTTCTTGATATTTATGCTAATCCGGTAAAAAATAAAGAATTATAAAACATCTTTACCTATATCGCTACGATAATATTTATTATCAAACTCAATACTTTCTGCGTTTCGATTCGATTCAGACAAAGCTTCTTCCAGATTGCTTCCAAATGATGTAACGGCAATAACTCTGCCTCCATTTGAAATCACTTCTTGTTTATCATTATATTTAGTGCCCGCATGAAAAATAATACTATTTTTTACGTTTTCAAGATTTGTAATTATTTTTCCTTTTTGATATGATTCGGGATATCCTTTTGAAACCAACATAATAGTAGCTGTTGCTTTTGGATTAATGTTTAGATATACCTTATCTAAAGTTTGATTGCCAACATGTAAGAACAAGTCTAACAAATCATTATCGACTCTTGGAATAACCGATTCGGTTTCGGGATCTCCCATACGAACATTATATTCTATTACAAACGGCTCGCCGTTTACATTCATAAGTCCTATGAAAATAAATCCTTTGTAAGTAATATTTTCTTTTTTTAATCCTTCGATAGTTGGAATAATAATACGTTGTTCTACTTTGTCCATAAAAGTTTTATCGGCAAAAGGAACCGGCGAAACCGAACCCATTCCTCCTGTATTTAATCCGGTATCTTTTTCTCCAATGCGTTTGTAGTCTTTCGCCGACGGTAAGATGAGGTAATTGTTTCCATCTGTTAATACAAAAACAGAAAGTTCAATACCTTTTAGAAATTGTTCGATAACAATTTTTTGACTTGCCGAACCGAATTTTTCGGAAAGTAACATTTCTTCAATTTCCAAATGCGCTTGCTCAATGTTTTCGCAGATTAACACTCCTTTACCGGCTGCCAATCCATCGGCTTTAAGAACATAAGGAGCGGTAAGACGCTCAATAAAACGAAAGGCTTCTTCGATATTTTCTTTGGTAAATGTTCGATAGACCGCCGTAGGAATATGATGGTTCATCATAAAAGCTTTGGCAAAATCTTTACTCCCCTCAAGCATAGCTCCTTGTTGCGATGGCCCGATTACGATTACATGTTTGGTTTTCGGATTACTTTTCATTTTGTCGTAAATACCGTTTACAAGGGGCTGTTCCGGTCCTACAACAAGCATATCTATTTGTTTCTCAATAATACAGTCTTCGATTTTTTCTATATCGTTTTCAGAAAAGGTAAGATTAACTCCACATTGAGCCGTTCCTGCATTACCGGGAGCAATATATAAAGTTTCACAATGTTGACTTTGTGCTATTTTCCATGCCAGCGTGTGTTCTCTTCCACCTGAACCAAGAAGTAATATTTTCATATTTATAAAGCATTAATTAATCGTAATAGGTTATTTTTCGTTTGAATATAGTTCCGAATTTTATTTCAACATCATATTCAATTTTTTCAATCCAATTTCCTTGTAAATCAAAGGTGTATGTATTTTTTATGTTGGAAGTTCGTTGGTTTTTGCCATCGTATTCTATTTCTTCCATAACATTTCCTTTGTCATCATATACATAAATGGTTCTACTTTCCAAGGTGTTTTTAGAACCATAACTTTGTTCTTCAATAAGTTGTTCTTTTACATTATAAATACAAATAGTTTTTCCTCGTAACGAATCTTTATAATTGAATTTATTTTCTTCCAATAAAATTCCTTGTGCATTGTACGTTGAAATTTCTTTTGTCATTAATTTTCCTAACGAATCTAACGACTTTATTTCTATTGTTTTATTCCCTTCGGAATAGATATATACTTTTTTGCTTGAAATTACATCGTTCATATACCAGATTTCCTCTAAAATATTACCCTTATTATCATACGTATTTATTACTTTTTCAATATTTTTACCTTCAAAAACGCGGTAGGCTTCCTTTATTTTTCCTTTTTCGTTATAGGTAGCAACCCAGCGTTCGGTAACTTTATTTTTAGAATTAAAAGAGTTTTCTTTGGTTTTTAATTTGTTTTCATATTCAAAACATGTTTTAAAACCCATAATTCCTTTTGAATCAACAACTTTTTGTTCAGTTATATTTCCATTACGGTTATAGGTTGAAATGGTACTTCCCGATGAATTTGTTTCCTTTTCAATTTTTCCTGCCTCATCAATGGTTCCGTATTCGGTTTCTTCTATAGTTTTTACAGTTCCTTTTAAATTGTTTTCTTGTAAAGAATTTTTATATGTTTGTGCTTCTGAAATTGTAGAAATTACTAACAATAAGAATAGTAAGTTGAATTTATTTTTATTCATGCAATGATAATTGTCTATGTATTTATGTTTTGCAAAAGTACAAAATAAAGCATCATAGAAGTGAAAGATTTTGAATAATTTTAATTCATAAATGGATAAAATGTATAATTATTTTACAAAATCGCAAATGCGTTTTACCTTTACTAAGTAGGATATTTAGGTCTATAAATCTTAGCGAAGGGAAGAATTTTTTTAGTTTTCGAATATGGATAAAAAAAATGAGGTATTTTTGCAAAAAAAATTAAAACAATGATATCTTCAACTATCAAAAAATGGGGCATTATTGCAAGCGGAATATTTTTTTTAATAGCTTGCACTCCGGAACGAAAAAACTATTTTTGTGGAATGGGATTAGGATCTCCCTATGCAATTACGTATATAGGTAAAGAAAATAAGCAATTACAACATAAAATTGATTCTATTATAAAAGATTTTTCCAAAACGCTTTCAATCTTTGATACTAATTCATTGCTTACTAAAGTTAATGCAAATAAATCGGTGGAACTAAACAAAGATTTCATAGACATTTTTATCACTTCACAAAGAATCAGTAAAATGACTATGGGTGCTTTTGACCCGACGGTGGCTCCTTTAGTAAATAGTTGGGGGTTTGGCAGAGAGCAAAAAAGAGAATTAACCCAATATGAAATTGATAGTTTAAAGCAATTTGTGGGATATGATAAAGTATCGCTTAAAAAAGGGATTCTTTTTAAAAATGATCCTCGTATTCAGTTGAATTTTAACGCTATTGCCGAAGGTTATATAGTAGACAAAATAATAGATTTTATGATAAAACAAGGTTATCCGAATTGTTTGATATATGTTGGCGGCGAAGTTAGATCAAATGGAAATAAATTGGGTGAGGATTGGCAAATCGGCATACAATTACCTACCTCAACAGCCAATGGATCCGAAGAAATTGATTATATTTTTTATTTGAAAGATAAAGCGGTATCTACCAGCGGTAATTATCGTAAATATCAGGTTGAAAACGGACAACGATTTTCGCATATTATCAACCCGAAAACAGGGCGTTCGGAGAAAAGTAATTTATTAAGTGTAACAGTTGTTGCCGATAAGTGTTTGGATGCCGATGCCTTAGCAACGGCTTTTATGGTGATGGGATTAAACGATGCGTTGGTATTATTAAAAATTCATCCCGAGTATGCCGCCTATTTTATATTTCATGAAAACGGAAAGATAAAGCATAAAAAAACATCTAATTTTCCGGAAGAAAATTAGGCATTTTTTCTATTTGTAATGTATCTTTACATTCATTTTTAAGCTCTTGAATGCTTTTTTTACAAACAGGATGTTTAAAATCAGCAGCAATTTCACAGAGAGGAATTAAAACAAACATGCGTTCGGCTATATGTACATGGGGGATACATAAATTATCGGACTCAAAAATAATATCATTATAAAAAAGAATGTCAATATCCATGCTGCGGTCTGAATAAGATGAAACATCGCTTTTTTTTGTTCTACCTAAAACGTTTTCAATAGCTTGAGTTTGGATTAAAAGTTCTTCCGGCAAAAGGCTTGTTTCCATCAAAAGAGCAAGATTAATAAACGTATGATTGGAAATAAATCCCCATGCGTTACTCTTATAAAAACTTGATTTTTGGATTATTTTTCCAATATTTTGCTCCAGTAATCGAAAAAGATTTCTGTATTTAGTAGTAGTATTGTCTAAATTACCGCCGACAAGCAAGTAAATTTTATTGAATTTTTCCATGTAAAATAACTTGTTCCACTTTGTTGTTTCCATACGAATAGGGCATAAATTCGTAGGAAGGAATTGGAGTTGTAATAAATACATTGGCAATTTTTCCACGTGCAATACTTCCCAATGTTTCACTGCAATCCATAGCATAAGCTGTGTTAAGCGTGGTAGCATTGATGGCTTCTTCGGGAAGCATACGATAATTAATACAAGCCATAGAAAGAATCAATTGCATATTTCCGGAAGGAGAAGACCCCGGATTACAGTCGCTTGCCATAGCAATAGGTAGACCGGCATCGATCATTTTACGTACGGGAGCAAGAGCCATTCCTAAAAAGAAAGCTGCCCCGGGTAAAATCGTGGGCATGGTTTCCGAATTCAACAAACAAGCAATTTCTCTATCGCCGGTATATTCCAAATGGTCAACCGAAAGGGCATTGTATTTTATCCCTACTTGCACACCACCGGAATAATCAAGTTCGTTGGCATGTATTTTTGGACGTAAACCGTGTTTGATACCTGCCATCAGCATCCGGTCTGTTTCTTCGACGGTAAAAAACCCTTTGTCGCAAAAAACATCGATAAAATCAGCTAAATCTTCGGCGGCAACCATCGGTATCATTTCGTTGATAATCAGATCTACATATTCGCTTTGGCGTCCTTTATAGTCGGAAGGAAGGGCGTGAGCTCCCAAAAAAGTAGCTTTGATAGTTAAGGGGGATTTTTCTTTTAATATTCGAATTACTCGCAGCATTTTCAACTCATCTTCGGTGTTTAATCCGTATCCGCTTTTAATTTCAACCGCTCCGGTGCCGTAGGTTTTCATTTCTTCGAGACGTTGCCAAGCTGTAGCAAACAATTCCTCTTCGCTGGTTTCGTGTAAACGTTTGGTTGAATTAAGAATACCTCCTCCTCGCATAGCGATTTCTTCGTAAGACAAGCCTTTAATTTTATCAATATATTCTATTTCTCGACTGCCGGCATAGACTAAATGTGTGTGGGAATCACAAAAACAGGGGAAAACCATTTTCCCTTTGGCATCTATAACCTTGCTTGCTATGTGTGCTTCGGGGATAAGCTGTTTCATTTCACCAAAATCATGGATTTTTTTGCCTTTAATAAGTAACCATGCATCTTTGAGTGTCTGCATTTTCTGCATGTTGGCTCCTGCCCGATACAAAACCGGTGTTTCTTCTACTTGAATGAGCTCTTTTATATTCTTAATTAACAGCATAATATATATATTTTTCTATCTCTAATTTTTATTTACAAAAATAGTATGTTTTTTCTTGAATATTTATCTTTTAGATATTTCTTCCTTGTTTTTTCTTCTTTTTATAAATAGATAATTAAAAAGCCATTGAAATAATAATGAAATAGGTAAAAAAAACGTAATATTTCCTATTAAAAAAGAAGTTTGCATTAAGCCGCAATGTGTTTCTGTGGGAGCATAGATTAATGTTTCCATATAGAAAAGCAAAAAAGGATATAGTAGTACTAAAATACCGCTTATTAGAAAGCTAAAATGAAGATTTTCGTTTTTTACATTTCTAAACAAAAAACAGCTTATTAATGGAATAATTAAATAGAGTGAAAGAATTAAAAATGCTCTCATTCCATCAATAATAATAAATTTCACGCACATTTACACAATAAAGTTTCCCGTTAAGAAGAACAGTTTGAGAAATCCAATTTCCATGGTTATCATATAAATAAATATAATTTACGGTGAACAATAGCTTGTTATCGGCATCAAATTTTTTTCGCTCGATGCAATTATTATTTTCATCGTACATCAAATTTTCGATGGCTATTAGTTCTCCGTCTTTATTTTGGAAATTAGCTTCCACTACATTTCCTTTTTC
>CAYZQG010000012.1:0-19138 GCA_964480685.1 uncultured Lentimicrobiaceae bacterium | reverse complement strand
TGAGATATAGCATCCTCTTTTTCACTCCTTCTCTCCCAGCTCCAGCCAACGCAGAGATTTATCGTCCAATTCGGAACAAAGGGAAGCATAGCGTTTGTAAATCTGTTCTATATCGGAAGGATCGTCCGAGGGATTGGAGAGTTTATGGGTTAGTTGTTGTTTTTCGGTTTCCAATGCCTGTATGGCTATTTCCAAATCTTCAAATTCTTTGCGTTCTTTATAGGTCATTTTGTTGGTAGAAACGCTTGAATTTATTTTTTCGGTTTTGGTTTTGGCTTCTTTTTCTTTTAGACGTTCGCCTTTTTCCATTAAGTCTTTCTGTTTCTTATAATTACTGTAATTACCGTAATAATCTTTAATCTTTCCGTTTGTTTCAAAGATAAACAAGTGATCAACCAATTTATCCATAAACCAACGATCGTGTGAAACGATTAACAAACAACCGGTAAAGGTAAGTAAAAAATCTTCAAGAATATTCAGTGTTTCAATGTCGAAATCGTTGGTAGGTTCGTCGAGAATTAAAAAGTTCGGGTTTTTGAGTAGAACCAACAAAAGATAGAATTTGCGTCGTTGACCACCGCTTAAATGCTCATAATAGGTGTATTGTGATTGAAAACTAAATCCGAAATGATTCAAAAATTGAGAGGCGGAAATAAAATTTCCGTTTGCCATACGTATCATTTCGGCATGCTCTTTAACTATATCAATCAAGCGTTTACCATTATTCGATTCGGGCAAACCTTCTTGTCCGTAATAGCCGAAAACAATGGTTTCGCCGGCAACAATACGACCCGCCGTTGGACGTAGTTCATTCATAATAAGCTTTAAAAGAGTAGATTTTCCACAACCGTTTCGACCAACGATACCGCAACGTTCTCCTTTTTTAAAAACATAAGAAAAATCTTCAAGAATAAGGTTTTTCTCGTATTTGAAATCCAAATTATTTATTTCCAATATTTTATTACCTATTCGTTCGGTTTTTACGGCAAAATCGGCATCGGTTTGTTTGAGTGATTTATTGGCTTTTTGTTTCACGTCGTCAAAATGATCCATGCGGGCTTTGGCTTTGGTAGTGCGGGCTTGCGGTGTACTGCGCATCCATTCCAACTCTCTGCGGTAAATTGATTTAGCACGTTCAATTTCAGCGGATTGATTGGCAATACGTTCGGCTTTTTTTTCTAAAAAATAATTGTATTTGCCTTTGTATCGAAACAGTTTACCTTCGTCCACTTCAATAATATCGGTACAAATTTTATCCAAGAAAAAACGGTCGTGGGTAACAATTAATAAGGTTGTGTTGGCTGTAGATAAATAATTTTCAAGCCATTCAATCATATCAATATCTAAATGATTGGTAGGTTCATCTAAAATCAACAAATCGGATTCCGATAAAAGTGTTTGAGCCAACGCTACTTTTTTGCGTTCTCCTCCCGATAAAGTAGAAAAGTTAGAAAAAATATTTTCAATATTAAAGCGGAATAAAATTTCTTTAATGCGACTTTCAAAATTCCAGGCTTCCATAGCATCCATCTGCTCCATAGCTTTTTCCATTACTTTTTTTGTGTCGGCATTGGGCGTTAAGCTATACGCATTAAGTGCATTTTCATAGTTTTTAACCGTAATAATCAAGGGCGTATTGGCATTTAAAATAACATCTAATATACTTGTTTCTTCTTGAATATCATTTATTTGAGGTAAATAGGACACATGGATATCGTTGCGAATGGTAACTTTGCCTTCATCCATTGTCTCTAAGCCCATTATAATGTTGAGTAGCGTAGATTTCCCGGTTCCGTTTTTGGCAATAAGAGCAGTCTTTTGACCTTTATCAATTCCAAAGGCAATGTGTTCAAACAACAACTTTTCTCCATACCATTTGGTAAGATTCTCAACATTAAGATAATTCACAATAAATAAAGTTTTTGCAAAAGTAATAATAAATCACTAAGAATGAACAAATGAAATAATAAAATGTTTTTAATACGTAAAAGTTTTCAACAAAACAACATTTCAGGAAAACAAACGTTTAGTAAATATTTAATTTTCTACTTATATGAAAAAACATTATATGGCATATCTAATCTTTGTCTTATTATCAATAAGTCAAGGATATGCACAAAAAAGATATACCATTAGCGGATATGTAAAAGATGCCTTAAACGGGGAAGCCATGACGGGAGCAACCATTTATGCAAAAGAAAATTACAAAGGAACCACCGCAAACACGTATGGTTTTTATTCATTAACTTTAGATGCAGGCACTTACACAATTCAAGTTTCTTTTATTGGATATAAAACTTTTTCTAAAACGATAGTACTTAATGGAAACAACAGTTTAAATGTTGAGCTTGAACCTATAAGCATAGAAACAAAAGAGGTGATTATTACCGATAAGCGAAGCAATGAAAATATAGAAACTACCGATATGGGCAAAACGGAGATTAAAATTGAGACGGTAAAAAAAATGCCCATGTTTTTCGGAGAAATTGATTTGATTAAAACCTTGCAACTACTTCCCGGCGTACAAAGTTCGGGTGAAGGTAATTCGGGATATTATGTTCGCGGAGGAGGCATCGATCAGAATTTAGTTTTGCTTGATGGGGCAACCATTTATAATGTAGGTCATTTATTTGGATTCTTTTCCATTTTTAATACCGATGCTATTCGCACAGCTGAGATGACAAAATCGGGAATGCCTGCTAATTATGGGGGTAGACTTGCCTCTGTTTTAGATGTTAGCATGAAAGAGGGCAATATGAAAAAATACGAAGTAGATGGAGGTATCGGTTTAATTTACTCGCGGATAAACATTCAAGGTCCTATTGTTAAAAATAAAGCGTCTTTTTTAGTTTCAGGTCGAAGAACATATATTGATTTACTGATTCAACCGTTTTTACATGAAGATTCCGACCTTAAAGGCATGCGATTTTATTTTTATGACCTTAACGGGAAACTCAATTGGATTATCAACGATAAACATCGTGTATTTTTAAGTGGTTATTACGGTTCGGATATCTATGGATTTAATTATTCAAGCAGCAGTTCAAACGATTTAAAATTTATGTTTAAATGGAATAATGCATCTGCCGCCTTGCGATGGAACTATACTATTTCAAATAAATTATTTTTAAATACTTCTTTCTTGTTTAGCGATTATAATTTTAATACGGATGTAATGCTCGATATATATAACTTTACCATTCAATCAAGTATACGAGATTATACTGCTAAAACGGAGTTAAGCTATCAACCTATACCCGAACATAATTTGAAATTCGGTGCAAACTATATATACCATACTTTTACGCCCAATACCTATTCGGCAATATCGGGCAATGTAAATATCAATGTACAATCGCCGGGTATTTATTATGCCAACGAAGCTGCCGTTTATGCTTTAGATGAATTTAATGCCGGCAAACGATTCAAATTTAACATTGGTGTTCGAGCATCCTATTTTGAACAAATAGGTCCATTTATCGGCTATTCGTTGGATGAATTGGGACGAGTTAACGATTCCACTATTTACGCTAAAGGCGAACGAATAAAACCATATTGGGGAATTGAACCTCGCTTATCCATTCGCTTTTCGATTGATTCTCTAACTTCTTTAAAAGCATCTTATACCCACAATTATCAATACATTCATCAGGTTGCTTTATCCACCATTTCACTTCCTACTGATGCTTGGATACCTTGCAATACACTTGTAAAACCACAAATCGGCAATCAATATGCACTGGGTGTTTACCGAAATTTTTTAAATAATATGTTGGAGACTTCCATAGAAATATATTATAAAAACATGAAAAATCTAGTAGAATATAAAGAAGGCTATTCTCCGTTTACCGAAGTAACTTCCGGATTAGATTATCAATATACTCAAGGTAATGGATATGGATATGGTGTTGAATTTTTCATTAATAAAACCAAAGGAAAATTTACAGGATGGATAGGATATACCCTTGCTTGGACAAAACGACAGTTTGCCGATTTGAATGGTGGAAAAGAGTTTTATGCAAAAAACGATCGTCGACATGACGTTTCAATTATGGTATCGTATGAGATTCTACCTAACTTAACCACTTCGTTGGTGTGGGTTTACGCTACCGGAAATACGATGACCATTCCGGTTGGCTTTTATTTTTTGGGATACAACCTTGTTACCGAATACAGCGAAAAAAATGCTTATCGTATAGCCCCTTATCATCGTTTAGACTTATCCATTAATTGGATTATCAAACGTAGTGAAAAATTTGAACATTCTCTGAATTTTTCGGTCTATAACGTGTATAATCGTCGAAATCCGTTCTTTATATCTATAAACACACAAATCAACAATGAAACTTTTACATTAAGTAATACGGCTTACCAAATGTCGTTGTTTCCCATTATGCCTTCAATTTCATGGAATTTTAAATTTAAATAACGTATAGTTTGTTTAGGATTATTTTTTCTTGCAAAATTACATACGTCTAAATAAAATATTTTAAAATAGTCGTTCGTTAAACAATTAAATTTTTTGATAAAGAAAGCAGATAAAGAAATGAAAAAGATTATCATCTATTTAATTGTCATCCTTCTTAGCAATCCTTTCTATACACTGATTGCTCAAAAATATTCATCAAATGCGTTTACCGATTCAAGCCATATTCTTATCGGTGATCATCTGTTGTTGCATCTATCTTTTACCGGAGATTTGAAAACCAAGGTATTGTTTCCTCAATTAAAGGATACCTGTTTGTCCGGATTTGAAATCATTGAACAAGCTGCAATAACAACCGATACGATAAAAAATCGAATTACTTACCATCAAAACATTTTACTTACAGCTTTCGATTCGGGCATTTATATCATCCCTACATTTCAATTTTATACTACCGATTCAACACTGTTAAGTGAAACGGCTCCCTTACAAATTACCGTTCATACCGTAGTTATTGATAGCTCGTCTGTTATTAAAGGCATCAAACCTCCGTTGAAAGTTCCACTTACATGGAAAGAGATATTGCCTTATTTACTGATAAGTATATCGGTAATGGCGGTTATAGCTTTACTTATTTTTTTACTGCTACGTATTAAGAAGAAAAAACCGATTTTGCCTTTTATAAAAGAAAAACCTAAAACACCGGCTCACCTTGTTGCGTTGAAAGCTTTGGAAGCCTTGCGTTTAAAAAAATTATGGCAACAAGGTGAATACAAACATTATTATTCCGAATTAACCGATATTTTACGCCAATATCTTGAAAACCGATGGAATATTCAAGCCATGGAAATGGTGAGTAACGAAATTATTGATGCACTTAATAAACAAAATACGGAACAAGAACTAATTCAAAAAATTCAATACACCTTATCCCATGCCGATTCGGTTAAATTTGCCAAAGGACAGCCTGTTTCAGACGAAAACCAATTGAGTTTTGACAATGTGGTCTATTTTGTTCAAGAAACTAAGTTAATTGAAGAATCAAAAGAAAATACGAAAGAGAAATAAGTCATGCCAAGAATATCTTACTTCATTGCTTATTTGAAAACACTTGAATTTTTTCAAGCAGAATTATTGTTTTTATTATTAATTATTCCGGTAATAATAGCTTTTTATTGCTGGAAAAAGAAAAAATCACAATCATCCTTCATTGTGTCAAGCGATTTGCCATATAAACATTCGGGTAAAACATGGAAACAAAAACTAAATTTTATTCCTTTTGCCTTACGAATGATGGTTATTAGTTTGATTATTATAGCTTTAGCACGACCTCAATCCTCTTTTTCACACAAAAGAGTGGATGTAGAAGGCATTGATATCGTGATGGCATTGGATATTTCAGCCAGTATGATGGCGATGGATTTTCGTCCTAATCGGTTGGAAGCATCGAAAAGCGTTATAAAGACTTTTATCGAAAATCGTCCCGACGACCGTATCGGATTGGTAGTATACAGCGGAGAGGCATTTACTAAATGTCCGTTAACAACCGATCATCGCACCCTTCTCTTTTCCCTAAAAAATACCTCCTTTGGCTACGGTATGATTGACGATGGAACCGCTATCGGTGATGGACTGGGGACGGCTGTCAATAGATTAAGAGAAAGCAAAACTAAAAGTAAAGTTATTATTTTACTTTCCGACGGTGTAAACAATACCGGTTATATGGATCCCATTTCCGCTGCTGAAATTGCCAAAGAATATGGTATTAGAGTTTATACCATTGGTTGCGGTTCCATGGGACAAGCTCCCATAAATATTCCCAATTACGGAATCGTATATACCAATGTTGAAATTGATGAAGTTTTATTGAAAAAAATCGCCGATGAAACCGATGGAAAATATTTCAGGGCGCAAAATAAAACGCGACTGGAAGCAATTTACAAAGAAATTGATAAAATGGAAAAAACACGTATTACTGAAACTCAATTTACCAATAAATCGGAAGAATTTTTCCCATTTTTACTCTTAGCAGTAGGATTGTTTGTCGCTGAAATCATTTTACGATATACCGTGTTTCGAATAAATTCTTAATACATTTTATTCTAAGGTATTTCGCCATACTAAATAACTCATGCAGCGAAATAGAAACGATTTAAAATGTACGTTTTCAGAACTAAACAACGAGTCCCATTGTTGTAACAATAAATTTTTATTGATGCTGTTATCCAAATCGGGTAAAGCGGCAATGCGGTCTTTCATGTCAAGATTAAGTTGTTGCAACCAACGTTCTTCAGGTGTATAAAACCCCATTTTTTGTTTTCGCAAGCGAACGTCATCGGGAATAATGTCTTTCATGGCAAAACGCAAAAGATATTTACCCCATCCATCGTGTAACTTATAGATGGAAGGCACATCAAATATAAATTCTGCCAAAGCTCTGTTATCGGAAAAAGGCATGACACAATCCATGCCGAAACAAGCTGCCGAATGCTCTCCCCAACGTAAAATATGAGGAAGAAAAACAGTATAACTTTCAAATAAATAATCGTTTAACGTTTCTTTACGTTTATTTTTTTCTTTATTTCTTGAAAAATATGCGTGTTTCCTTTCATTATTCAAACAACTTACTATTTCTTTTCGTTTCAAAAAAGCAAACTGTTTTTCACTGAGAAGTTTATTCTTTATATATGTTTTAATCGAATATTCCATTATCATTTTCGACGAAAGGTTGGCATTGGATAGATTTTTTGAAAAATGCAATCCGTCTTTAAACATCCATTCCGAAAATAATTGATTAAAAATTATAGGGAAATAGGCAGTATAACCTCCAAACAGTTCATCACTTCCTTGACCATCCATAATAGATTTAAAACCGGATTGTCCGGCAGCTTCCATCATTTTATATTGAGCAAACGAGCTTGCATTAAATAATGGAATATTTTGAGCATAATTCACTGCTTCTAACTCATTCATGAGTAGTTTTGCCGAACATGGAACTTTAATCCAATTAGCATTTGTATAATTAACTATTTTTTCCGCCCAAAACGATTCACCTCCATCCAATTCATTAATAGCCGTAAAAGCACTGATTGAAATATCTTTATTAAGAAGTTTTGCCGAACAAGCAATTGCCGAACTGTCTAAACCTCCACTCAAACCTATGGCAAGTTGATTGCTTTCACTAATATGACTTTCCATACCTTTCAAAAACAAGGCTTTGGTTGTTTCAATTATACTTTTATCTTTGTATAAATCATATTTTCCCAAACAACTTCTGTAAGCTAAGGTATAATATGATTTTTTTATAAAAACATTCTCATCAAAGGTATATGAAAGATAATAAGCAGGTTCTAATTCATTTATATTGGAAAAAAAATTTTGTTTATGCTTTACAATATCACCCCAAAGTAAAAATTCAGTTACGGCATTGCTATTAATTACTTTAGCTTCAGGAAATAATTTATAAATAGGTCTTGTTTCAGATGAAACAACCACAAATTCATTGCATTGATAATAAAAAAGCGGTTTCGTTCCAAAAGAATCACGAACGGCAAATACGTGTTCTTTTTGTTTATCGAAAAGCACAATACTACCATAACCTTCCCAAAGTGTAAAAGCTTTTTCACCAATAAGCGTATATAATTGAGCTAAAAAATATTCATCCGAAACCGTATCTTTTAATTCGGGATATGTTTGAAGAAGGTGCTTTTTATTTAAAATTTTTCCGTCAAATACTACATAAACATCGTTATAAGAAGCAATTGTATCAATTGGATTAATCGTTTCGAAACTTGTTCCAATGCCAATCTTAGAAGAAATTTCTGATTTTTCGGGAAAATAAAAATAGCTTTTTTCTTTCCCTCTGTGAGATAGAAAAGACAAACCATCTTCAAGTTTTGTCTCTAAAGAAATTTGAGAATGCTGTTTTCTGTTAATTAGTAGAAAGAATCCTTTCATTCCATAAAATTAAAAAATAAAGAAAAAAGCGGTCTATTCATGTTGTTTAATCAACATTCTGTTTTAGCCAAACGGTTTGTTCCACTACTTCTCCGGCTCTAAGATTTATTACCCCAATGGCAGTCATATCATCTTTCACCGCTTTTATGACTAAATTAGCTTCATTCGCCCACACATTTTTAACTTCCCCATTTGCATCAGTTGTTCCAACAAAATAAACGGTTTTAGCATACGTAGTATCTCCTATATATACGGTGCATCCTTCAACCGGATCGCCAACGGCAACACTTCCATCACGAGATTTCATAACGGTTATTATGCCTGTACAATCGGTATATTTATTACATGAAATTGAAATTATGGTTATAATCATCAGATTTACAAACATCAAAACAAGATATATTCGTTTCATAATGCTAATTGTAAAAATTTTTATTCTAAAACAAGTCTTTTATTTATATTTTTTGTGTAATATTGCTTTTTTTATAAATGCAAAAATACATCTATTTTTTATATAAAATCAATTATTAATAAAAATAAAATAAAAGCTTAAATATTTATGCAAAAACATTTTATAATTATCTCAATTTCTTTATTTTACTTGTTATTACCAGTGTCAATAAAAGCACAAAAAAATGAGACTAAAAAAGCAAACAACGATGAAATAAAAGTAAAAATTGAAACAACAAAAGGTACAATTATTGTCAAATTATACAATGAAACACCACTTCACCGTGATAATTTTGTAAAATTAGTCAAAGAAAAATATTTTGACAGTTTACTCTTTCATCGCGTAATTAATGCGTTTATGATTCAAGGAGGAGATCCTGATTCAAAAAATGCAAATTCCGGACAAATGTTAGGAAACGGCGGACCGGATTATACTATTGCTGCCGAATTTAATGAAACGCTTATTCACAAAAAAGGCGTTTTAGCAGCAGCTCGAACATCCGACCAAATGAATCCTGAAAAAAGATCTTCCGGCTCACAATTTTATATTGTTCAAGGTCAGCCTTTTAAAAGTGAGCAAATAGAAAATATAAGTACAAGAACCGGTTTTCAATATACCGAAAGTCAAAAAACAATCTATGAAACCATCGGAGGCACACCACACTTGGACGGTAATTATACTGTTTTTGGAGAAGTTATTTCGGGATTAGATGTAATTGATGCTATTGCAGCCGTAAAAACCGATGGAAACAATAGACCATTAGAAGATGTACGCATTATTTCAATGACAATTATAAAATAAAAATGACAGAGAATTTAGAAATTTATAAAATTGAAATAGAAAATTTTACTACTACCGACCTTAGTGAATTGGATCAATTCCGTTTAAAATTTTTAGGAAAAAAAGGTATTTTAATTGAAATGTTTGACAAAATTAAAGACATTCCACCTGAAAACAGAAAAGAATTCGGAAAAGATATAAATATTTTAAAATCAATTGTTTTAGAAAAAGTTGACACCCTAAAAGCCAACTTAGAAAGGATGCAAAATACGAGTATTGACATGCCCGATGTACATCGACCGGCAAACTATATGTCGTTGGGGGCACGCCATCCTTTATCAGTTATAACCAAACAAATTTGTGATACTTTCAAAAAGATAGGGTATACTATAGCCGAAGGTCCCGAAATTGAAGATGATTGGCATAATTTTGAAGCTTTAAATTTTGCTGCCGAACATCCGGCTCGCGATATGCAAGATACTTTTTTTGTAGATACCGACATTTTATTGCGAACCCATACATCTCCGGTTCAAGTAAGAGTAATGAAAAACAACAAACCTCCTTTACGCGTTATTTGTCCGGGAAGAGTTTTCCGTAATGAAGCTATTACAGCTCGTGCACATTGTATTTTTCATCAAATTGAGCTTTTATGTATCGACACACACATTTCTTTTGCCGATATGCGTCAAACGCTTGATTATTTTGTAAAAGAAACGTTCGGACCGAATAGAAAAATTCGCTTACGACCCTCCTATTTTCCTTTTACAGAACCTTCGGCTGAAATGGATATTTCCTGTGATATTTGCAATGGTAAAGGATGTAATATTTGCAAAAATACGGGTTGGGTCGAAATTTTGGGTTGTGGCATGGTTGATCCCAATGTATTGCGTAATGTAGGAATTGACCCAACCGTTTACAGTGGTTTTGCCGTTGGAATCGGCGTTGAACGATTGACGCAACAATTATACAAAACTAAAGACATTCGTTTGTTTTTTGAAAATGATATCCGCTTTTTACAACAATTTGAAAGTATATAACAATAATTTTTAAAATATTAAGTTTAATATATAATTTCGTAAATTTAAAATAAAAAATAATAATATGGTTAGAAACTATAAATTAATCAACAATTTACTCGGTTGGTTTGTGTGCATTATAGCTTGTGTATTGTTTATTTCCACTGCCGAACCGACAGTCAGTTTTTGGGATTGTGGTGAGTATATTGCCACCGCATACAAATTACAAGTTGGTCACCCTCCCGGTGCACCTACATTTCAATTGTTTGGACGAATTTTTACTATGTTTGCAGGAGATGACGTTACTAAAGTGGCTTTTTGTGTTAACACAATGTCAGCTCTTTGCAGCGGATTCACCATTTTATTTCTTTTTTGGTCAATTACTATTTTTGCCAAAAAATTAGCTTTATCCAAACCCGGAAGTGAATTAACTACTTCAAAAACCATTGCTATTTTTGGAAGCGGATTAATTGGTGCGTTAGCATATACTTTCTCCGATACCTTTTGGTTTTCAGCTGTTGAAGGTGAAGTTTATGCCATGTCATCTTTTTTTACTGCTTTGGTATTCTGGGCTATATTGAAATGGGAAAGTGTTGCCGATGAAAACTATTCATATCGTTGGATTGTACTAATTACCTTTCTAATAGGCTTATCCATTGGCGTTCACCTTTTAAATTTGTTGACAGTTCCGGCTATGGTGTTGGTTATTTATTTTAAAAAATATAAACCTACTACCAAAGGTTTAATTTATGCAATTTTACTCTCATTTGTAATTATCGGTTTTATTATGTGGGGCTTAGTTCCGGGCATTGTGAAATATTCCAGTTTATTTGAACGTCTGTTTGTGAACTCTTTTCATGCTTCTTTTAACGTTGGAACTATTGTTTATTTTGCTATCATTGCCGGTTTATTGGTGTGGGGATTTATTTATTCCGAAAAAAGAAAGAAACGATTGTTTAATATGATTTTGCTTTCTTTGACGTTTATTATCATTGGATATTCAACTTTTTTTATCTTAGTAATTCGTTCGAATTCTAACACCCCAATAGATGAAAATAATCCCGAAGATGCCGTTGCTTTACTATCTTACTTGAATCGTGAACAATATGGAAGTAATCCGTTGGTTTACGGTGAATACTACAATTCTCCAATTACACGAGCCGAAGATGGAAAGCCGGTTTATGTAAAGAATTATGTCGTTCGTCAAAATGATTATGTGCTCGGTTCTTATTTTCATAAAAAAGACGCCGAAGATTTTGTAAAGGCAAATGCAAGTAAATATAACGATTTAAGCATTAAAGGTGAATATATTATTGGAGATCCAAAGAAAAATTCCGAACTAATTTTCGATGGCAATTACTGCACATTATTCCCTCGAATGTGGAATCGTGAAGGAGCAAGAATTAACGCCTATAAACAATGGGCAGGTATAAAAGAAGATTATGTATTTAAAAACGGACAACAAGTACCTCGAAAGCCTTCGTTCGGCGAAAACTTACGTTTCTTTTTCAAATATCAAATGGGTTACATGTACGGTCGATACTTTATGTGGAACTTTGTAGGGAGACAAAATATCAATCAAGGTTTTGGAGGTAAAGCAACCGGATCATGGTTATCGGGTATTAAATTCATTGATGAAGCTCGTTTAGGTCCGCAAGACACACCGCAACACATGAGAACTAACGGACGAAATACCTATTTCTTCCTTCCTCTTATTTTAGGTTTAATAGGTATGTTTTTTCATTTCAAAAAAGATTATCCTAATGCATTTATTATTGTATGGCTTTTCGTGATGACAGGAATTGCTATTGGTGTTTATTTGAATATGTATGCTTATCAACCACGTGAACGTGATTATGCATTTGCTGCCTCATTCTATGCATTTGCTATGTGGATAGGCTTAGGAGTGTATTCCGTTTATGAATTGATAAAGAAATATTTTAATAAAAATGCAGCCGCCGTTGTATCAACAGTTGTCTGTTTGAGTGTTCCATCCATTATGTTAGCTAAAAATTACGATGACCATAACCGTTCAAATCGTTATCTAACAAGAGAACTTGCAAAAGCTTATTTGGATTCTTGTGCCCCTAATGCCATTTTATTTGCCAATGGGGATAACGATACATTTCCTCTTTGGTATTTACAAGAAGTGGAAGGCTACCGTACCGATGTGAGAATATGCAATTTAAGCCTTATGGGAACCGATTGGTACATTGATCAAATGAAGCGACAAGCGTATGACGGCATGCCGGTTCCTATGAAAATGACAAAAGAAATGTATCAAATGGGATATAGAGATATGTTAGTTGCTATTAATAAAGTAAAAGAACCCCAAGATTTACAAAAGGTTATGAATGAGATTATGTATAACCCGACCAATAATGTTCGTGAAACACAAATCAACACTATCTCATTTACGTTACCGGTTGATAAAGCTAAAGTACTTGCCAACGGAACCGTTCGTGCAAAAGATTCTGCAAGAATTGTTGATAAATTAGTTTGGAAAATGCCCAATGATAATCTTTATCAAACTAACGGAACTGATACAATTATGGTAGTGAGTAAAGCTTATATCGGTATGATGGACATTCTTGCAAATAATAATTGGGAGCGTCCAATTTATTATGTATCTACTACCGGAAATGAATCGTTTTTCGGCTTAGATAAATATTTCCAAGCTGAAGGGCTTGCTTATCGTTTAGTGCCCATAGAATCAAGTTCTGCTGAAAACAGAGGTTCTCTTTTCGGAAGTGTAAACAGCGATGTTTTGTATGATCATGTTATAAATAAATTCAACTTTACCGAATTTGCTAATCCTAATGTATATTTAAGTGAAGATTACACACGATCTGTTAACAATCTGAAAATATTTGTTTATCGCTTAGCCGAAACTTTACTTACGGAAAATGATCAGAAAAGAGCTGAAAAAGTCATGGAAAAATATTATTCATGGTTTCCGCAAAAAACTATTCCGTATGATCAAATTGAAATTTTTATGGCAGAGAACTATTATCGATTTGACAGCAAAGAACTTAAAATCAAAGGCATAAAACTACTTAACGAATATGTTAATCAACTCAACGAAGAAACTATTTTTTATTTAAAATTCAGAGGTTCAGATGCTGAAATCGTAAGTGGCTATTTAGGGAGAAATCGTGATTTCTTACGTCAGATTGCTCAAATGTCGGAACAACATGCAGCTCAATTTCCTGAATTAGCTAAAGAGTTTAAAGATCTTAGCAAAAAAGCATCGATGTATTTATAGTATTTTAATTCAATAAGTTAAAAAGGCATCTGAATTAGATGCCTTTTTTTATTCATTTTCGTAAAACATCAACTGAGGATTATAAATAGTATATTTACTTAGCGATTCGTCGGATTCAAATTTCTTACCCATATAAATAGAGCCATCTGCTTTGGTTTGTTTTATTTGAGTATTAGAGTAAATAAGTTTTTTATTTATATCCCAAATAAGATGTTCTGTTTCAATAATTTCACCGGTTTCATAGTTGGTGATAACCACATTCCCTTTCGCTTCCATAATTTTTTCTTCTTCATGATTAATGCCGTATAAAGCCGAAAGTTTTGAAACCTTTTGCTTATTTTCGCCATATGTTATTACTTCAATACCTTCAGGACATTCTTGATAGGATTTGGTAGAAGAACGAAACGTATATAAAAGAGGTGTTTTAAATTCGTGCGTTACCTTTCCCGCTTGACTAATATAAAGATGAATATTTCTTGATATTTCATCAGGAGTTGCTTGATTTTTAAACATTTTATTAACTACGGCAATGTCATTTTTGCAGGAACCAAAAAAAACGATAGTCATAAAAAGAATGGCTATCGTTTTAAAATATTTCAAAAAAGTGTGCATGATATTATCGAACGGTTGTAGTTTCACCTATCCAACATTCTACGCGATAAGATTGCCCCTTTTGTAATCCTAATTGAAAAAAGGTTTCAATTTTCGGATAATATTTAGCCACATTATTTAATTTGCTTTGAGCATCTTTATAAATTTTTTGTTTCTTTTCATCGTCTTGTGCAGCGGTCATAGCCATCGCTTTATTATATTTATCTGCAGCAATCCAATATATGGCACCGGGTAATTCAAGTGAACCACAAACACCTCCTGATGAATAATATAAATCTCCAATGAGAATATAAGCATTAGCTTCACTTGGATTTAGTTTTAAAATATTATATGCCGTTTCACGTGCTGCACTATATTGACCAAGTTGTTTATAACATTCAGCAAGCA
The DNA here is from genome assembly GCA_964480685.1 of uncultured Lentimicrobiaceae bacterium. Lineage (GTDB taxonomy): Bacteria > Bacteroidota > Bacteroidia > Bacteroidales > WCHB1-69 > UBA5266. The sequence continues at coordinate 4,244 of CAYZQG010000012.1, read as the reverse complement.
AATAATATGTTTTAATTTTATCGGATTCTTTTTCAAATAAAGATAAGGCTTCTTTACAATAATTTACAGCATCTTGATAAGTTTTTCTTTTATAAAAACACGTAAATGCTAGAGAATAAGCCGTTTTTGCTGTTGGTTTTATTTTATGAAGTTCTTCTACTGCCGTTCTATAGACTTCATTATCAATACAATTTTCTTTGCCAAAGAACTTTAAAATTTGATTTAACATGCGTTCATCTTTACTTTGTTCCAATTTTTTTCCATAAATTAAAACTAAATCCTCACATTTGGCATATTTAGTAAATCGCAATTCCATATTTTTCCCTACTCGCTGATATTGATCAAAAACATTCGCTGCTTTGGCAGAATCTTTTGCACAATCTTCATAGGAACCATCATATTCTTCTTTTGATACTAAACCACTATCCAATCTTGATTGCAAATCATAGATTTTACGCATGGATTTTTCAAAAGCAATTTCACTTTCATCTAATTTAAAATCTAAAATTTCAGTAATTTTATCATAAGCATCCATCATTACTTCGGAGGTAAGATTTTTATTATTCATATAGCGTTCTGCCGTTTGAAAATAATAATCCAATACTTGAGGGGTAGTATTCACTCCTCCCAGCTCTATGGCTTTATTAAAAGTTTGATATGCTTTTTCCCATTCATAAGCTCTATATTTCATCATATTAACAGCGATTTGACCTAAAGAATAGGCCTCATCGGAATGATAACACTTAATTCGTAAATCATATAAATCAAATATTTCTTGAATGTATGCTGCTTTTTTAATAGAATCTTTTTCGTTTTCTATAAGATTATCTAAAATTACAGGCCCATTCAAAAAAATATTTTTGGTTGACATAGGACAATTTTGGACAACCCATTTCCAATTAGTATACGCATCTACATAATTCTTTTGCCTGTAAGATTCTCTATATAAAGATATTTTAGTTTTACAAGCCATACTATCTTGTCCATATTTAGATCCTTCCAATTGTGCTGAAGCCGTAAAAGTGAGAACTACGATAAGTCCTGTGAATAAAATTTTAATTCCTTTTTTCATTTCTTTCTTTATATTTTATATTTTATTAATCTAATTTTCTTCTTTGATACCAACGTTCATGTAATGCTATATTAAATGAAGTTATAAAATAGGTTTCTTGTACAAGATTATTTTGCAGATTCCCCCATTTTCCATATTCAAAACATACATTAAACCGTGTCTTACTCTTCTTCATTGGAAAAGATAAACCAAAATTTATGCCAAACCTATCTAATTGATTTTCTTTTAAATAAAGGGGTGTTATTTCATAATAACCTCCAAAACTATACCTGATTTTTGAAATATATTTTGAGCCTGTAGGATTGGGAATAATACTTCCACCCAAAGCATATTTATAAGAATCTTTTAATGTATCTAAAATATCGCCCATTTTATATTGGCTCCAATCGCTCCATGTAAAATCAAATCCTAAGAAATATTTTTCAGAAGACCATGAAATGCCTGTTCCTATTGTTTGTGGCAACGTAATCGTTATTTTTTCATTCCCGTTCCAATATAAAGTATCTACCACCGATTCACCTGAAGTTGTATTTACATAAGTGTACATGATATCGGATTGATTTCCAAATACAGTAGGGATAGAAGGACTATAGGTAAGCCCTAATCCTAAGAGATGTTTTTTTATTGGAATAAAATATTGAGCACCAAAAGAGAACAATGCCCCATTGACAGTAATTTTATCATCGTTTTTATAATTCAAAAACAAATTGTCAGAGAATTCCATTGTTCGTATTTTGTCATAATATCCAAATAGATAAGATATATTACAACCCAATGAGAAATTTTTAAAAATTTGAATAGCATTTCCCCAATAAAATTCATATAAGCCCCCTACTCCGGAAAATGCCTTAGAAACTTCAATGGTATCATTCCAAGATTCGGATTCATTAATGGTGTAATTTACGAAACTATAAGGGTGAAAACCAAAAACAGTATTCCAACGTGGAACAACGGATAAACCCAATGCCAAATAATCAAACGTAATGGTGCCGCCTGATTGTTTGGTGGTATTTTCTTGTAAGGCATGATATTTATAAGAGAAAGCAGCATCTACTAAACACGAAATGGAATCAAAGGCCGTGTAAGAAGCAGGATTTAAATAATTAATGGATGTAGCTTGTTTATGAGCATAAGAAACACCTCCCATTGCTATATTGGTATAGGAATTATGATGGGTCAATTCACCTAAACCAAAACGCGAATAGGGAGAACTTAACTGATTTTGAGCATTTAATTGTACTGTTAAACAAAATAAAGCAGTTAACAACAGTGTGGTTTTAATTCTTTTTTGCATCATTATATTTGAGTATTATGGATAAGCCAACAAGAACAAGATTTGGAATTGATATAATTTCGTGTTGAGATTTATTTTCAAACATAAAAAAATCACCTCCTGTTAATAAGACTTTTAAATTCGGATATATATTTTTATATTGATTTATCATACCATTGCATTCAAGTATGATACCATTAGCAACGCCAAGTTGGATAGATTCGTTAGTAGAATTGCCTATTAGACCTCCCGTTGAGTGGTAGCACAAATATGGTAATTTTTTAGTATAGGTATGTAATGCTTTAAATCTCATATTTAACCCCGGAGAAATACTTCCTCCTTGATATTCTCCTTTATTATTAACAAAATCGAAAGTTATACAACTACCCATTTGAATAATTAAACAATTCGATTCAGGGTATAATGTGTGGGCAGCAACAGCACAAGCTAATCGATCTCCACCTAATGTTTGAGGCGTTTGATAATTATTGATAATTGGGATAGGTGTTTTGTGAGATATTTTTATAAAATTATACTTTGAATGTAAATAATTTTCCAGATTTTTGTCTAAAAAAAGAACTGTCGACATTATAATGTTATTAAAGGAATATTTACTCTCTAACTCTTGTAATTCAATTACAGAAAAGTCAAAATATTGATTAATAAAAATAATTTCACCGTTATTTTCAATGGCAATTTTTTTATATGAATTTCCGAAATCAATTATTAAATTATTCAAAACAAAACTATCTAAATAATTAACATGGCATCACCATAAGTAAGGAATCTATATTTTTCACTTATTGCCTCTTTATATGCTTTCATAACCAAATCAAAACCACCAAAAGCACAAACTAACATTAGCATAGAAGATTGTGAAGGATGAAAATTAGTAATCATAGTATTAGCTGATTTAAAATCGTAAGGAGGAAAAATAAATTTATTTGTCCAACCGGTATAAGGTTTAATTAATCCCGAAATGTAAACAGAAGATTCTAATGCTTTTAAACTTGTTGTCCCGACGGCACAAACCTTTTTATTTTTATGTTTGGCTTCATTAATAATATCAGCAGCCGATTCATTGATTTCCATTTCTTCGGAATCGGTTTTATGTTTAGCAAGATCCTCTACATCAATCGTTTTAAAATTACCAATACCAGCATGCAAGGTTATTTCTGAAAAATTTACTCCTTTTAATTCAAGCATTTTTATCATTTCTCTACTCAAATGCAATCCTGCAGCCGGAGCCACAACCGCTCCTTCATTTTTTGCATAAATAGTTTGATAATAATCACTATCATGAGTTGTTACATCTCTTAATTTTTGAATAGATTCGGGTATCGGCATTTGCCCGATTGAAAATAATTTTCTTTTAAAGTCTTCGTGAGAACCTTCAAATAAAAATCGCAATGTCCTTCCTCTTGAAGTTGTATTATCAATTACTTCAGCGATTAAAGACCCATTATCAAAATATATTTTATTCCCTATTCTAATTTTTCTTGCAGGATCAACCAACACATCCCAAAGCCTACTTTCTTTATCTAATTCACGTAATAAAAAAACATTAATTCCGGCTTTCGTTTTTTCTTTCTCTCCTTCTAACATAGCAGGAAATACTTTTGTATTGTTTAACACAAAAACATCTCCATCGTCAAAATAATCAATAATATCTTTGAACTTTTTATGTTCAATCGTCTTTTTTTCACGATTAAGAACTATTAATCGGGCATCATCTTTTTCTTCATGCGGATATACAGCTACAAGATCCTGAGGCAAAAAGTATTTAAATTGTGATAATTTCATAATTTTTGTATCTATAATTGAATTATTATCAAATAGTAAGATTTAATTAATATAAACTACAAAGGTAATTATATTTTTATAATGAAAACGATGTTT
>CAYZQG010000011.1:0-19147 GCA_964480685.1 uncultured Lentimicrobiaceae bacterium | reverse complement strand
AGGGGAATGGCAAAGGTTAGTGGTGCGTTTATTGCCTTATGGGCAAGTGTTACTTCCCTTATGCCCGTAAGACATTTGTCTTATGCCCGTAAGCAAAATTGCTTACAGCGGAAAGGAAATTAGCGTTTGGAAATAGGGTTGGAAAGTATTCTTCTTATGAAAGTAAAATACGGTCATTTTGAGTAAAGCAAAGATTCTTCCGGCTTTTATCGGGAATCAGATTATAAAATAAAATCGGTAGATAAGAAATTGGATTTTTTATCTTTAATAATATCAGTAATAATGGTTTTATGGGAATCATTGTCTTTAAAAGCGACTAATGTACGGATTGAAAACATTCTTAATGCGTCGCTTACCGACAAAGTGCTTTCGGCGGAGTCTTTTCTACCGGTAAAGGGGAATATATCGGGACCTCGTTGGCATTGAGCATTAATGTTTACTCTACATACTTGATTTACTAATGTATCCATTAAAACTGCCAAGTTCGATGCATCCTTGCCGAAGATACTTGCTTGTTGTCCGTATTTGGAATGGATTACATAATTCAAAGGTTTATTAATATCATTAAAACTTACAATGGGAACAATGGGGCCAAATTGTTCTTCGTGGTAAATACGCATACTATCATCCACATCGGACAAAACTGCCGGGAAAAAGAACGATTTATTTTTTATTCCACCCGAAGGATTGCATAATTTTGCTCCTTTTTGGATAGCATCATTCATTAGATTGGTCAGATATTCGGTTTTATTGGGTTCGGGTAGAGGGGTAATGCTTACATTTTCATCCCAAGGCATACCGATGATGAGTTTTTCGACTTCGGCTACGAATTTCTCGATAAATTTATCTTTGATATTTTCATGAACAAAAATGATTTTCAATGCCGTACAACGTTGTCCATTGAAGGATAAGGAGCCGGTAATACATTCTTTAACGGTATCATCCACATCTACATCTTCTAAAATAATTGCCGGGTTTTTAGCTTCCAAACCCAATACGGCTTTCAATTTATGTGGTTGAGGATGTTGTTTTTTTAGTATATCTGCCACTCGACAAGAACCAATAAAAGCAAGTACGTTCACCTCTCCCGATTCCATGAGAGGGGTAACAACTTTTTGTCCTTCACCATAAATTGTATTTACAACACCTTTCGGGAACGATTCTTTAAAAGCTTTTAAAAGAGGCGAATGCAATAAAACGCCTAATTTAGGCGGTTTAAACACAACCGTATTTCCCATGATTAAAGCAGGAATGAGTGTAGTAAAAGTTTCGTTTAGTGGATAATTAAAGGGTCCCATACATAAAACAACGCCTAAAGGAACTCTTCTGATTTGAGCAATAATGCCTTGTTTTAAAATTAATTTCGATGCTTCTCTGTCTAAATCTTTTAAGGCTTCGATGGTATCGTTAATATAGTCAAGGGTTCGGTCAAATTCTTTCTCTGAATCTTTTGTGCTTTTGCCTATTTCCCACATCAGAAGTTTCACTACCGTAGTTTTTTGTTCTTTCATTAAAAGCGTAAAATTTTTAAGGCATGCAATTCTTTGTTTTACAGTCATAGAGGGCCATTCGCCTTGTCCGTAATTGTAGGCATTTTTAGCAGCTTCCAATGCTTTGAGTGATGTTTCCTTATCCATTAAAGGGTAATAACCGATTACATTGGGTAGGGATTGATTGTCGTTGAAATAAATGGGAGAAACAACCTCTTCAAAAGGACCATTCCATTCCAAGAGTTCACCATTAATTAAATAGGTGCTCTGTTTCAATGGAAATGATAATGTTACGTTGTCGGGAATGTTTGTTTTAGGGGGAAAAATTTGCTCTATCTTCTTATGCATGGGGATTTTTTTATGTGTGCTACTGTTAGTGTTAAATTCTTTTATTGATTTACAGCAAAGATACACTTTTTTCTCTTATGCGAGGAATACGTTGGATAGGTTTTTTCGAGAAAAGGGGATTAGGTGTTGAGGTATAAAAGAAAATTCCGCCCTGAAACAACTACAAAAGTGAATAATGTTTTATAAAAATAACCCAAAGATAAAAGAACCTTGTATTTAGACTGAAGGTTTGTTGTTTTCTTTCCATTCTTTTTCACAATCAAAGCAATAGAATTTTTTTTTAAATAAAGGTAAGGGTAATCCGAATAAAAGGATAGATAATACAATGAGATATCCGACTTTCTTTTTCCGTATCACATTATCGGAATGGCAAAATGGACAGATTAAATTTACTTCTTTTTCAGGCATTTAAATAGAATGGTTAATAAGCTGTCCCATAAATAATTAAACTATCGGATTCCATCTTTAATACATTACCTTTAATTTCAAAATGATAAATACCCGAATAAATAGATTGTATAAGATTTTTTTCTTCAAGATTCCCATTTAGGGGAAGATCTTTTTCAGAAGGGAAGGGAGTTATATATAACGTGTCGTTTTTTAATATCCAGTGAGCGTTTTCATTAGGAGTATAATAGCCTGGAAAGCTAACAATTCCGTTATCATAAAACTTGATAGACTCATTACATCCACCAAAAACACTTTCCATGTTGATATCAAGCGAATGAGGAATAAATTCTTGACCGTTTAAGTATATTTTTTCAACACACCAACTGTGGGTTACCAATTTTTCGACAGTTGAAGGTAACGATAAGATAACAATCGGAGTAATAATAATAAATAACAAGAGAGAGAGGATAATCAGCAATCGAATTTCAAGGATAGTTTTTCCAATCCAAGGAATTTTTGATGAAAATTTATCCAATTGAGTCCAAAATTTAGGTGGATCGGATTCTTTAGCGTTAATATATCCCGATTCAATTAGGATTTGTTTTGCTCTTTCAAAATCAGTTTCTTTCACAAGGACTTTCACTCCACCGATTGCATTTGAATAAAAGTTATTGATTTGTGCCGTTAACTCATCGTTAATCATCACCTCAATACCTTCCGATTCGAGTTTTCCTTTGGCAAGGTGAGCCTCATACGGATAAGTGAAAGTAATAATAACTCGCCAATCGTACATAATTACCTATTTTTTTTGTAATGTTATATATTTTATTCCTTATTCAGCAACGATTGTTTGGCATTTTCGACCATAAAATGAAGGCGATTGAAAATATTGGCTTCGGAAGTACCGCCATCGAAATCTAAAAAGAGGAGGTTCATTTGCGGATATACTTTCTTTAATTTCTTTTCAATACCTTTTGAAATCACTTGATTTGCAATACATCCAAAGGGTTGTAAGCTGACAGCGTTGTACACTTTGTTTTCGGCAAAACTTGCCAATTCAGCAGGGATAAGCCAACCTTCTCCAAAATTTGCCGAGAGGTTAATAATTTTCGATGCCAATTCGGCATCGTGAAAAATATCGGCAAAGGGACGGTAATAGCGAAACGATTGTCCGATTTTATCAAAACGTTTGGCACATCCGTAAACTATTTTATAAAGGGTGTCGGTAATAAATAAAGGAAGACTTACTTCTTTGATGTTCAGATTCTTGTTGATATGAAAGTTTACAAAGCTGTTGATAAAGAAATTATACATGGAAGGAGCCACCACTTCGATGCCTTCGTGTGATAACCATTCCAATACGTTTTTATGACTAAAAGAATTGTATTTCACATAAATTTCACCTACAACGCCCATTATGGGGATATTATCGTTGTGTTCAATAGCTGTATCGAATTCATGGATAGCATGTTTAAACAAATGAAGTAATCCCTTTGTACTTCTTTTTTTGATGAAAGGAAGGGCAAGATCAATATACTTTTCTCGTAATTCTTTGGCTTTTCCTTTTTCTTTTTCACGAACGACAGCAGCATAATAGAGTTTGGAAATACAATCGGTGTATAAGAGTGAGAAGAGGGCAATAGAAATATTTCCTTTTAATTTTAATTTGAATCCCGGTTGTTCGTTTATCATATCTTTCCCGAAAGCTACGGAAATGACGGGGATGGTATCGAAACCGGCAGTGATTAAAGCATTTTTAATCAGAGCAATATAGTTTGATGCACGGCATTGCCCACCGGTTTGAGTTATACCGATTGCAATTTCGTTGATGTCGTATTTACCGCTTTGTAAGGCTTTGATAATGCTTCCAACCACAAGGGTAGCCGGATAGCAAATTTCATTGTTGGCATATTTTAACCCTATTTCGGCCGCTTCGGCATCGGCTGGGGGAAGGTTTTCCAATTTATATCCCATGATATGAAATAAGGCAGGTAGTAATTCGGAATAACTTTCGGCGAAATAAGGGGCTATAATAGTTCTGTTTTTATGTTCTTGAGTAAAAGCGGGTAGGGTTTTAAAGGGAATTATTTTCCGTTCGCCACCACTGAACTTTAAACTTTCAACCAAAGACCGGATGCGTAAACGCAAAGAACCTATGTTGTTTACGTCGTCAATTTTAAGGATGGTAAGGCTTTTTCCACGTCGTTTCAATACATCGTTAATTTCGTCAATGATAAAAGCATCGGGACCGCACCCGAAAGAAGTAAACAGTACAAAATGGATATTTTCTTCGCTGGTAGCCACATAGTGAGCGGCTTTTATTACTCGATTCGGATAAGCCCATTGCGAAATGCTATGTATTTCTTTAAATACCTCATCATCACTAAATAAAGCAATATTTTCCGTAATTACATCAATACCCATATCGGCAATACAATCCCCGATTTTATGTTGGATAAGCGGGTCAATGTGGTAAGGACGTCCGGCGAGCAAAATGGTCATTCGGTTGTTTTTCTTGGCATTCTCTACAATTCGTTTGTTTTGAACGGCAAGCGTCAATACATAATCGCGTTGTACTTTTAATGCCTTTTCAAAAGCATGGTTGATGGTTTTCTTGTTAACACCTAATGAGTGTAAATAGGTTTTACAGGACTTGTAAAGCAGCTTTTCGTTTTTAAACGAAGCCGAGGGGGCATCGATAATAATGCCATAATTGGATTGCGTATCTATCGAACTTTTAATAACATCGGAATATCCGGCAACAATGGGGCAATTATAGCTATTATTCGCTTTTGGTGTTTCTTTGCTATCGAAAATGGTATACGGATATAAGATTCGGTCTACTTTTTTATTGATTAAATCCATGATATGTCCGTGCATTAATTTGGCAGGGAAACAGATATTGTCAGCCATAATGGATTTTATACCTTTTTCATACAAACGATTTGTTGATGCTTTTGATAATACGGGTTTAATATTACATTCGGTCAAAAGGGTATGCCAAAAGGGATAATGTTCATACATGCCTAATCCTCTCGGAATACCGATAGTCATTAGAGGTTTTGTTAAGGATGAAGCATCTCTTTTAAATAAGAGTTTATATCGTTCCTGATGTTGATTAATGCCTTTTTCGAGGTTTTCGGTTATGTTTGAATAGATTTTCTCACAATTATTTCCGGAATAAAATGTATTTCCGTTGGCAAAAATAAATTTCCGAACCGTACATTTGTTTTCACAGCCTTCGCAAATTTCAAAATCAGACGTATATTTCTGAGATTCAATTAATTTGTCGATATGAATAACTTTATCGTTGGCTTTATGATTTGTTTTGGCATAAAGGGCAGCACCGTAAGCACCCATAAGTTCAGGGATGTCGGAAAAGGTTACTTCAATACCGGTTAAGGATTCTAATGCTTTAACTATGGATAAGTTCCTAAAAGCACCGCCTTGAACCACGATATGGTCGCCGAGGTCTTTAATGCTTTTTAGTTTTAAGACTTTAAACAAGCAATTTTTAACCACCGAATATGAAAAGCCTGCTGCAATATCTTCGATAGCTGCACCTTCACGCATTGCTTGTTTTACTTTTGAGTTCATAAAAACGGTGCAGCGTGTACCCAAATCGCAGGGATTTTTAGCATAGCACGACATTTCGGCAAATTCAGCTACCGGAAAATTGAGCATATTAGCGTAACTTTCGATAAACGAACCACATCCGGAAGAACATGCCTCATTGATTTCCAAACGTTTAATTATACCATTTTCGATAAAAATGGCTTTCATATCTTGTCCGCCGATATCTAATATAAAGCTGACTTCGGGTAAAATTTGTTTTGCTGCCAAAAAATGGGCGATGGTTTCAATGATGCCTTGATGCAGATTGAAAGCGGTTTTGATAAGATTTTCTCCGTAACCTGTAGTTGCACTTCCTACGATACGAATATTTTTGTGGTGTTTATCGGCTTCGTTTTTCAGATGAGTTAATCCGTTAATGAAAGCATGAAAACTATCGCCTTCGTTTCTTCGGTAATCTTGAAAGATGACTCTGTCGTTAGCATCGATTAAGACAATTTTGGTAGTTGTTGAACCGGAATCCACGCCAAGATAGCAATCGAGTGATTCGATATTCTCCCACGTTATTTTTTTTACAAAATGATCATTTTTTTTCTTTTGCCATAGGTTTAATTCCTCTTTAGACGAGAACAATGCCGGTAATCGTCCTTGCATTTGGTCTTCAAAAGGATTTTTTTTATCTGATTCTAAAGCGTGTATTGCTTTCGATAAGCGTATTTTATTTTCGCTTTCACGAGACGTAATAGCACATCCCCAAGCCGGAATTAAGGCTGCATTTTCGGGAAGGATTACATCACTTTCTTTAATGCCAAGTTGTCGGATAAATGCGTTTTTTAATTCGGGTAAAAATGCAAAAGGTCCGCCACAGAAAAATATCTTTGGCATAATATCAGTACCTCTTGATAAAGAAGCAATTACTTGAATAGCTACGGCATTAAATACCGAAGCAGCAATATCGGTTTTGCTTACTTTTCGGCTGATTAAGTTCTGAATGTCGGTTTTAGAAAAGACTCCGCAACGAGAAGCAATTGGGTAAATGGTAGTTGCTTCTAAGGCAAGTTTGTTTAATTCTAAGGTATCGATGCCTAAAAGAGAAGCCGTTTGATCAATAAATGCACCGGTTCCTCCGGCACAATTGCCGTTCATACGAATGTCGGGAGATTTGCCTTTTTCAAAAAAAATCATCTTTGAATCTTCTCCTCCGATATCAATAAAGGTATGTACGTCTTTAAATTTATGTTTAATAAGTTCGGCTGAAGCCACTACTTCTTGAACAAATTTAACACCTGCTTTATCGGCATAACCCATACCAACCGAGCCGGTCATAACAATATCCAAATAACAATCCCCTATGCTATTGAAAAGTTTTTGATAGGTTTCAAGTCCTGCCTGTTTAATATCTGTATTATGACGTCGGTAATCGGAAAAAAGAATATTTCCTGCTTCATTGACTACCACTAATTTAAAGGTAGTAGAACCGATGTCAATACCTGCTTTGTAATTTGGTATCATAAATTATTAACGTATCTCTTATAATGCACCTTTTAATGAGTTAAAATTCATTTTTGCTTGCTCTAGTTGTATTTTATGCAATTGTTTATTTAATATAACTTCATTAAGTGCGTTGATTTCTTTAATATAATCATTAGCAGTAATTACTCCTTGCTCCAATTGTTTTTTACAAATGTCAACAATAACTTTTCTTTTTTGAATAATTTGTTCATCGCCAATTAGTAAATTTTCAAGGCTTTCCATTTCGTTGAGTTTTTCCATCATTTTTACTTTAAGACTTTGTTGATAGTCATTCTTCTGAGCCCCAATAAGATTTTTTTGAATCTCGAGATAATCTTTGCCATTTTTAGTTGCCCCCCAAGATGTAATGGGAACATGTAATTTAGCTCCAACAATATACATAAAGTCGAAATCATTATTTAATAGATTGTATGTAGGACGTCCATATCCACCGGAAGCAAAGATATTGATTTTAGGCATACTTTGTCCCAATAATATTTTCTTTTGGCATTCCAATGCCGATTGTTGTAATTGAAATAAAGTGAATTCGGGACGGTTACTTATTAATGAACTATCGAGCGAAGTAGTTTCGGTAAAGATAAATTCGGCATGGGATAAATCTTTTTTAGTAAATTCCGATAATGCACTGCGTAACGAAAGTAACTGCAATTCAATTTTTCTTTTTTCTTGTTCAATACGCATTATTTCGGCTTCTAAAATATAAACATTGCTTTCTAAAATAATTCCGTTTTTATATAAAGCTTCTAATTTTTTTAAGTCTTCTTTCAATGTTTGTAAACTGGATTCAATTACTTTGTTGTTTTCCTGTAAATATAAGACAGTGAGAAACATTTTGCCTATCTCTTCCCTGAATTCATAGGTTTTTATATGCACATTTTGAAGGGCTATATCGGAACTTATATCTTCAAATTTCTGCTGACTTTTTGCCATTCCACCATCCCATACTTTTTGGGTAAGATCTAAACTTAATGCGTATTGATCGTTGTTAATAGGATTGTAAAAATCTAAATAGGAATTACCGTTGTTTTCGTTTATCGAAGGTAAGGTATGTGATTGATAACTTACACTTGCATTGAAACTTATTTCGGGAATTAAAGATTTAATAAGTTGACATTTGATTTTTCGCAAACGTTCCAAATTTTCGATTTGTGAAGATGCGGATGATTGTTCTATCGCCCATTGCTGACATTCCTGCATGCTAACTTTTGTCTGTCCATGGAGGGTGTGTTGTAAAACAATAAAACTGAAGATAAAACCAATAATTTTTTTTTCTATGCTCATCTTTATTTAATGAAAATTATTTTGACTATACTAATACGTTTATTTTTTAATTTTATTGTTTTAGAAATTAAAAAATAATAAAACAGCTTGTTTAACAGAAATGTATAGAATTATTAAAACAAATTAATCCTTCAAAAACCTGAAATTTGCCGCATGGATAATTATATTTATAAATATAGTGTAATTTTGCAAAAATATAAATTGTTATAATGATATTTAGAGAATAAGAAATTTTTAAAATGACAAAAAAAATTGTTGGAATTATTGGAGCAATGCCGGAAGAAATAAAAGGGGTGATTCAATTGTTGTCTGATAAAGAAGAAATTTATGTAGGTGGAAGAACCTTTTATCATGGTTATATTAATTATATTGAAGTTGTTGTAGTGATTTCAGGATGGGGAAAAGTATCGGCAGCCGTTGCAATAACAACCTTAATACAAACTTTTAATATTTCTGAAGTGATTTTTACCGGTGTTGGTGGAGCTATAAATAAAGACTTACATATTGGAGATATTGTCATTGGGAAGCGTTTAGTACAACATGACATGGATGTAAGACCATTAATTCCTCAATTTCAAATACCGTCATTAGGTAAGATATATGTAGAAACAAATGGCTTGCAATTAGAAAAAGCCATTGCTTGCGTTCAAATTGTATTAGATAATTTGAATTTGGAAGAAATACAAGAATTTTGTGTTAAAAAACCGGTGCTTTATGTTGGAGATATTGCGAGTGGAGATCAGTTTTTTTCTTCTAATAAGCAGAAAGAAAAGTTATTGAAAGAATTACCTACCGTATTATGTGTTGAAATGGAAGGAGCAGCAGTGGCACAAGTTTGTTGTGAGTATAGTATTCCATTTACCGTTATTCGAACCATTTCCGATCAAGCCGACGAATCATCTTCGGTTGATTTCAATGCATTTATTAAGCAAATTGCCAGTCGGTATTCGGTAGAAATAATTACTAATTTGATTAAATAAAAAAGAGACGGTGTTGCCGTCTCTTTTACTTATATTGAATTGTTATTGTTTAATAATTTTTCGTGTTATAATTTCTTGATTAGAATAAATTTTAACGAAGTATATTCCGTTATTTAATTGATTTACATCAATATATTCAAAGTTGTTTTTAAGAGTTATAAGTGGTTTGCCCAATAAATCAACAATTTCTACCTTATCTACTTTAATGTTTTCGATTTTCAAATATAAATCGTTTTTAATAGGATTAGGATAAATTGAAATGGATGTTGTAGTTAGGTTAGGATGTATGCTTGCAGTTGAGTCATATTTAATTATATAATACCATGTATGTATTGGATGTTTTTGGTTGACGTTGGTTTGAGGAGATTTAAGGTCTGTACTCCAGTGGGTTTTTAAATAATCGCTACCATTTAATCCATTTCCACCACCGGTGCCAACAAATCCATCTTGAGTCATTTGAATATTTGTATTTCCAATCATATTAGCGACATCAACAGCACCCAGATCTTCACCAATTCCTGTAATAGAGGTATTATAAGTAGTACAGAAATAGCAGTTATCAAAATCTCCGATGGATGAATTTTTACCGCAGAAGCCACCAAAAGTACTTCCACTAATAGGATTAGTTACGGTGTAGGCACTTTTAACTTTACTATTATTTAGACCAACAAATCCACCATTAATTCCGGGTCCGGATACTTGTCCTTTTGCATAAGAATAATAGATAAATACTTTTGACCCTCCATCAGCAGTATCGTTAATGCCTACAAAGCCACCACCATAAGTAACGGATGCGGTAACACTAACCTTTGCAAAACAGTCTGAAGCGGCAGCAAATACACATCTTCCCATAAAACCGCCTACTCCGGTTGCACCACTAACAGTGCCATTAATTACGTAACATGAATCAAATGAATAATTTTGAGCATGCCCTACTAATCCTCCTACCGAATTGTTTCCGCTAACGTTAACATTTTCAATAAAGACATTGGATACGTGAACGATATTATTGGGGGTATATCCTTTTATATAACCAAACAATCCAACATAATCATTTGTCCCTGAAATTTTTAAGTTTGAAATAACTTTCCAATTACCTTTAACATATCCGTTAAATGGATGACTTTCGGTTCCGATCGGGGTCCATTCGTGGTTATTTAAATCAATGTCTGCTTCAATAGAAACAGCCCATCCTTGAAAATCTAGAGAACCGTTATTACATTGTTGTGCAATCCAAGCTAATTCAGCTCCGGTTGTAACAGGATAAATATTTTTATTGGGAGTAACCGGTGTAATGGTTGAACCATCCCAAACATTTTGAGCAATTGTAAAATTAATAATAAGAAATAAAACTGAAAGTGTAAAAAATTTTCTCATATTTCTAATATTTAATGTTATTTTTTTAATTTAATATGTGCAAAATTAAACATTTTTATTTTATATTGCAAGAAAAGATCAATGTTTTTTTTATTATATAATTAAAAGTATATGAATAAGTTAGTTGAGTATGCTTTTATGTTTTCGGATTTATATTTTTTTTTAATTCAGTAATTTGGCATGGTTTTGTTAAAAAAACGCTAATAAATTTTAAAATGGATAGCCTATTCCGGCTGAGAAAATGATATCTTTTAACGATACTTTTTCATTAATCCATTGTAAAGATTTAACTTTAGCAGGATTATAAATTTGTAAAGCGGCATCTAAACGGATAATAAAAAATGTTAAATCCAAGCGTAAACCGGCACCACTACCTAAAGCAATGTCTTTATAAAATTTATTCCATAAAAATTCACCGCCCGGTAAATCAATATTCTTTTGAAATATCCAAATATTGCCGGCATCGGCAAATACGGCAAAATGTAGATATTTATAAATGGGTGTACGAAATTCGGCATTAAATTCTATTTTTATATCTCCCGTGCTTTCAAGATTGGATGCCAAACCACTGTATGAGCCGGGCCCTAATGTTCGTAATCGCCAAGCTCGCATGCTATTAGAGCCGCCTAAATAAAAACTTTTTTCAAATGGAAGTGTTATTGAATTTTTAGTGGTTGGTATTCCTATTCCCAAGTCAGTATGAAGTACAAAACTTGATTTCTTACCAATCATGATATTGTAAGCTAAATCAACATTTGTAGAAACATAACTTGCGAAAGGTATTCCCCAGAAATTATATTGATTATTTTCATTTAACGTAGCATTGGCAGCCTTGAAGATACCATATAAAACATTTCCGTAAGCTTCAGCGTTAAAGCGAATAAGGTAGAAATTTTTTCGTAAATTATTTTTATAGGTGCTAAAAATCAATTGATAATTAGTTCCTAAAAGCAAGTGGTCGGTATATTTATCTCTAATGCGTTTGCTTAATCCTTTAATTTCTTCATTGAAAACGGAATCCGGATATATTTTTACAAGATTAATGTTTATTGCCGTCAAGCTATGTGATAATCGTGGAGAAGAACTCCATTCATACCGAAAACCGGTACTGGATATAAATCTGGAATAATGGTCTTGTTTTTGATAATTAGTGCCAATATTTAAAATAGTTCTCGCTCTTAATGTTTTTGAAATATTTTGTTGTTTGACCGGAAAAAGAAAGCGAGAAAATTCCAAACCGATATCGCCTCCTACTTCAAAGTTTTGGAATCTCCATTTTTGTTCGTTAGCATCATCGGTTTGTCTTTGCAATTCATTTGCATACATACCTGTGATTGAAAATATCTCTCCAGATTTAAACATGTTTCTATTGGAATAACTTACATTTACACCCATTCCAAAATCTTTACCCACATTTTTTCCTAATAGGTCGTAATGGATGCTACCTCTTTCCATCTTAGAGAGTTGAACGGTACAATTTACATACCCTGAGTCCGAAAATAGATTCTTTTTGCTTTCTTCCGTTTCACGAAAGCTGACTTTAATAAAACTAAAGTTTCGCATATCATTAAATCGGTTATAGGTACGTTTAATTTCATCCGATTTATATAGATCACCGATTGAGAAACTTAAGGGATAAACCAATGTTTTGGGTTTGAAATCTATTTTGTCGGCATAAAGAATTGTATACATATTTGTATCTGTTTTATGTACAATTTCAGAATAATAAACGGTATCGATGTCTCCGGAGGGGTTAATAAAATTTGATATTATGTCAATATTTTTAATGAAATATTTTCGGTGATTTCCTTCTACTTTTTGTCCGTCAAGTGTGTATTCGGGGTTTAAAATTTCGATGATAATATGAACGGTATGATTGGTGAGGTTGCTGTCAATTCTATAGATAATGTAATTGTCGTTGAAATTATAATATCCTTGATTGGTTAAGGTGGTAGTTATTCGGCTTCGTTCTTCTGTAAGAATGTCCATATCGAAATGGTCTCCGATTTTAATTAAACATTGAGTTGTGTCGTGTAATACAAATTGTTCGATTTTTTTATCTTTGATTCGATATTTTATTTTATTTACCACACAGGGTACTCCTGATTCGATACGATATATTACTTTTGCCTTTTTTTTATTCCTTATGTTAGTTTTGATATCATATTCGACTTTTGACTCAAAATATCCTTTATTTCGCATGTAGAGTAAAATTTGCGAATGAGAATATTCTATCAAAGCAGTATCTAAAAGCACCAGCTGTTCTCCAAAATTTTTTCTCATCCATTGCTTGGCTTTGTTGTCTTTGGCTGTGTCTTTAGGCATCATTGATTGGTATATGCCTGCTTTCCAAAAAAATAGATTTAGAAACTTTTTGTTTGTAATGGGGCGTACTACATAAATTATATCTTTTGTCGGAATTTCTTTTTTATCGGCAATAATTTTATTTTTTACAAGCATATATTGTCCTTCCGTTAATTTCCGGGTAGGAGTACAAGAAACCACGAGAAACAATATACTCAAGGATAAAAATAAATATTTTAGTGTACTCTTTTTGTTCATTGTAATTACCTCATGTCAATAATTTCAATATTTTTATATTGAGAAGTGTTGAAAATAAATAGTTCATTACTTAATTTAGGGTTTTTTATAAAAGAATCAAAAAAGTAAGTATAAACATATCCGTTTAATTCGTGGATACTGATTCTATTAATTTCTAATTTTGCTTTATCAATGACAATTCTTACTTTAAAAAATGAGGAAGATTGTAAAGGATATAAATCAATTATTTGAACGGTCAAACCTTTTTCGTTTATTTCGCGGATAAAAGCAGATCGATAATATTTTTTATAATTGTTAATCAGTTTAATAGGGTTTATTGCGTTTTCTTGGTCGGAAGGATCGTAGGGTGAAATAGTAACTTCGTTTTGTTCGGGAAGATAGTTCCAAACATTGATAGAATCGCAATAAACGTGTTGGGTAGAAAGAAGTAATTTATATTTACTTCCTTTGAGCCAGATACTCCCTTTAGTGGTTTGTATCGTTTTATTGTCTTTTTCGGTTCGTAATGAAAATTTTATTTCAGCGGTTTTAATTGATTTGAGTTTTTGTTGAAGGTTGCCAAGAATGGTAACCGATTCATCGTCTTGTATTTTTTTTGTTTGACCGGATACGATATGTAGACAAACTAAAAATCCTACTATGAAATAATATTTTTTCATCTGTGTTTTTTTTGAATAATGATATGAAAAAATCGGACCAAATTTTATTTTATTAGTAAACTCCCAATTCTTTAAGTTTTTCTTCGAGCATCATTGGGTCTTTAATACGTACCTCTCTTGCTTTACTTCCTTCAAAGGGACCGACAATACCAACACGTTCCAGTTGGTCCATGATTCTTCCGGCGCGATTATAACCCAATTTTAATTTTCGTTGTAAAAGGGAAGTTGAACCGTGCCCGCTATTCACAACAACTCTTGCTGCATCGGCAAACATGGAGTCAATATCGCCGTCATCGGCTTCTTGTGTGTTGTCGTCTTGTTCGTCGGGGACTTCGGGTAATAATAAAGCACTTGTAAACCCATGTTGTTCTCCGATAAAATCACATATTCTTTCAACTTCAGGAGTGTCGACCAATGCGCATTGAATACGTACAATATCATTTCCGGTTGAAATTAACATATCCCCTTTACCGATTAAACGTTCGGCTCCGCCAGAATCCAAAATGGTTCGAGAATCAATTTTTGAAGATACTTTAAAGGCTATTCGTGCCGGGAAATTCGCTTTGATAATACCCGTAATAATGTTTACAGAAGGACGTTGTGTGGCAATAATTAAGTGAATGCCAATTGCTCGAGCTAATTGTGCTAAACGAGCAATGGGTGATTCGATTTCACGGCCGGCGGTCATTATACAATCAGCAAACTCATCAAAAACGAGTACAATATAAGGTAAAAAGCGATGCCCTTTTTCAGGATTTAATCGGCGAGCTTTAAATTTTTCGTTATATTCAATAATATTTCTGCATTGTGCTTCTTTGAGTAAGTCGTATCGTAAATCCATTTCAATACACAATGAATTTAAAGTGCGTACAACTTTTTTAGTATCTGTTATGATGGCTTCATCCAAATCGGGAAGTTTTGCTAAATAATGTCGTTCGATTTTTGAGTACAAGGTCAATTCTACTTTTTTAGGATCAACTAACACTAATTTTAATTCTGCCGGATGTTTTTTGTAGAGTAGTGATATTAACACGGCATTTAATCCTACCGATTTTCCTTGTCCCGTGGCTCCTGCCATTAATACGTGAGGCATTTTAGTTAAATCGAAAACAAAGACTTCGTTTGAAATGGTTTTGCCTATACAAATAGGAAGTATCATTTTTCCGCAATTTTGAAATTTATCGGAAATGATACTTGCTTTCATGGGTACTATTTTCGGTATGGAGTTTGGTACTTCAATGCCTATCGTCCCTTTACCGGGCATAGGTGCAATAATACGAATACCTAAAGCAGAGAGACTTAATGCAATATCGTCTTCCAAGTTTTTAATTTTACTGATACGAACCCCCGGTGCAGGAACAATTTCGTATAAAGTAATTGTTGGGCCTTCTATAGCACTGATTGACTGGATTTGTACGCCATAATTCATTAAAGTGTCTTGTATACGGACTTTATTACCTCTGATTTCCGCTTCTTTTTCTTCAATTGTTCTTACGGTATTTGTGTATTCATCTAAAAGATCAATAGTTGGAAATTGATAGTGTGATAATTCGGCAAATGGGTCATAAGGTTCTAATGGAATTGGTTCTTTCTGACTTAACTCATCGTCTATTAAATCCGCGTCCATTGTTTCAATGGGTTCAACACTTGCAAATAATTGTTCTTCTTCATCATTGAAAATAATATCGTTTCCCGGTATTGGGTCTCTTTCCATTTCGGTGAAAGTAACAATTTCTTCTTCTTTTTCGGGAATTGCTTGTTCAAAGATTTCAATGATTTCTTCGGATTCGGGTTCCGATTTAAAAGTTGATTCTTTGTATGTGTTTTCTTCAGAATCGTTCATGTTTATTTCTTCCTCAACATCATCATCGTCATCATCCCGTAATTTATTTTTCCGTTTTAAGAAAGAAAAGAAATTTTTCTTTTCTTTGACTTCTTTATTTTCAATAATTTGAAATTCCTCCTCTTCTTCTGTATCCGTAATTGAGTCGTCATTGGATTTTTGAGGAATAATATCGGTGAATGTTAATCCGGCAAAAATAATTAAAGAGGCAAGTGCTATAAATGTCATCAAAAGGATAAAACCTATTAATCCGATAGAACTTTCTATTAATGAGAGGCTTAATTGATTGCCAATGTCACCCCCTAACCAACTGTATGCTTGTGTTTTTCCGAAAATCGCTCCTAAAATTAATGATATCCATAAAACGGAAATCAAGGTTGCCGAAATGGTTTTAAATGGAGGAAGTAAATTCTTTTTAACCATTAAGTAGATAGACCATAGGAAAAACAAAAATAGAAAGCCGAAAGAAGCAATTCCGAAGGAATTTTTGATGAATAGAAATGAAAAATACAACCCTAATATTCCCAGACTGTTTGCCGGTTCGTCATAAGTCTTGAGTGTTTGAATGATATTGGGTCTAAAAATAGAATCGTCAGCTTCGTGGGTAGTGAAAAATGATATAAAAGAAGAAAATAAAAATATGGTAAATAAAAATAGAAAAATACCGAAGATTAGATGAAATTTTGGGTTTTTTAAAAAGGCAATAAAAGAAAATTCTTCTTTCTTTTTTTTAGAAGAAGATTTTTTTTCATTTTTTTTGGTTGAATTTTTTACAACCGATTTATTTCCAATTGTTTTATTTCCCATAAATTTATCTTCTATTTGTTGTTAAAGTTTTGTCGACATGAGTGTTGACAAATGTATACGACAAACAGTTATTCTCAGTATCATTAATTATGCAAATGTAATCAACTATTTTTTTTTATAAAACATGTATTCAAGTTTTTACAAACAAGGAAGTGTTAATTAATTTTTATGGAAAATAAAAAATAATAATTGTCTGCAAATAATACAAGGATTGATGGCAATTATTACTTCCCTAAAAATGAAGCAGGAAATCGAATAAAGATATTTGTTTCTTTTAGGGATAATTTTTTATCTTTAAAAATCAGAAAAAGAGTACCATTAATCTCTTGTAATTCGATTTCATCAAGAGAAATACCATATATAATTAAAGAATTTTTGTTTTTTCGATAGCCGGCAAAATTAGTGGGATTTTCCCATTGTTCTACACTTATTTCGGAAGAATAACTTTCACTTGTTTCGTTAGAATCGGATTCTAAATGACTTATTGAAAGAATTCGGGAAGTGATTTTAGTGTCTGATTTAATGATTTCGGTATTTGTTAAATTAATAGAATCGTTTAAGCTTGAGTCTACAAGTGTATAAGCTTCTTCTACATACAAATTATTGTTATTTCTTGTATTAGTTTGTCTTTGGTGTTTTTTTATTGTTTCGGGTTTGTCAATTAGTGTATCTTGTTCTATTAAAGGTAAAACCGATTGAATTTTATCAATGTTAGTTTGTGTAAATTGCTTAATTACACTAAAATATGCAATTAATCCGGCTATCATTATTCCGATAATGATTCCAAGAAAGAGAAATAACAAATTTTGTTGTTTTCTTTTTGTCAACATTTTATTGAATGTTAATTATAAATGGTATACGAGCTTGAATTCCATTGAGTTGACTTAAAGTTTCCATATATGAGTAGTATTGATAAATTTTATCGGATTTGATAAGATTTATTTTTTTGGAAAGTTTACTTTCCATGATGGAAGAAGCAAATTCTTCAAAGAAATCTTTCATAACCGGTTTATTGCTTACGGTATAATTTTTAATTTTAGCTTTTTTTGCAGCAATAGTAATAGCAAGGTCTAAACCACCTAATGTATCCACTAATCCGATTTTTTTAGCATCAACGCCTGTCCAAATTCTTCCTTGTGCTATTGAATCAACTTGAGAAACACTCATATTTCTGCCATCTGAAACATGTTGAAGGAAAGTGTTATATACTTTTTCGATACTTTTTTGCATAACTATTTTTTCATAATTCGACATAGGACGTGTTATCGAAATTGCATCGGAATTTACATTAGTCTTTACGATGTCGGTAGTGATCCCCAATTTATTGGAAAGAAAATTTTGAATATTCGGAATTACACCAAAAACACCGATTGAGCCGGTTAATGTGGTTGGTTGTGCTACTATATAATCGGCGGCACATGAGATATAATATCCTCCCGAAGCGGCATAATCGCCCATAGAAACAACAAAAGGTTTTATTTTTTTTGCTAATATAACTTCTCTCCATATAATATCGGACATTAAGGCACTTCCTCCACCGGAATTAACACGTAGTACAATGGCTTTAACTGCTTTATCTTGAACGGCTTTGCTGATTTCTTCGGCTATTTCATATCCGATATTTTCATAATCGCCTTCATTTTCAATAATATTACCGGTGGCATAGATAACTGCTATTTGATTGGGAGATGTTTTTACGTTTTTCTTTGTTTTGAGATATTCGGATAGGGAAACTTTATTGATGCTTCTGGTTTCTTCTACTTCCAATTTCTTTTTTAATATGGATTCGTATTCATCTTTATATTTTAATCCATCAATAAAATGCTCTTTAACAGCTAATGGAGTGTTGAACATTAAAAGAAGGCTGTCGGCAATGAGATTGATTTTTTCTTTACTGATATTTCGGTTTTTAGCAATATCAACACAAACAGATTCCCACGTAGAGGCTATATATGCTTGCATTTGTTCTTTGTTTGCTTTGCTCATTTTATCTAAAATCAGAGGTTCAACTGCACTTTTAAATTCACCGTGACGAACAATTTGTGGTTCGATATCTAATTTATTGAGAAGTTGATGAATGAATAATACCTCTGCCGACAATCCATTTAAAGTAATGTTTCCTTCGGGATGGAGGAAGATGCTGTCGCTTGCTGTAGATAAATAATACGAAATTTGTGACATGGTTTCGGCATACGTATAAACAAATTTTCCGGAGCTTCTAAAATGTAAAAGGGCGTTTCTGATTTCTTCAACGCTTGCGTAGGATGCACTTATATTATTTACATACAATGAAATACCTTTAAT
>CAYZQG010000010.1:0-19624 GCA_964480685.1 uncultured Lentimicrobiaceae bacterium | reverse complement strand
AACGGCAACCGAATAAAATTCACCCACGGAATTATCACCTTTGAGCACACAACTCGGATATTTCCATGTAACGGCAGAACCCGTTTCGACTTGTGTCCATGATATTTTAGCGTTATCGCCTTCGCAAATACCTCTTTTAGTAACAAAATTATAAATTCCACCTTTACCGTTTTTATCACCCGGATACCAATTTTGAACCGTTGAGTATTTTACTTCGGCATTCTTTTTGGCAAAGATTTCTACCACGGCAGCATGCAATTGATTTTCGTCGCGTTGAGGAGCCGTACAACCTTCCATATAGCTCACAAAAGCATCCTCATCGGCAATAATGAGCGTACGTTCAAACTGTCCGGTATTTGAAGCATTGATACGAAAATAGGTAGATAGCTCAATCGGACATCTCACGCCTTTTGGAATATAGCAAAACGAACCGTCGCTGAAAACGGCTGAGTTTAATGCAGCAAAAAAATTATCACCGTAAGGCACTATTTTACCCAGGTATTGTTTAACCAATTCGGGATGTTTTTGTACGGCTTCGCCAAAAGAACAAAAGATAATACCTTCTTTTTCCAAGGTTTCGGTAAACGTAGTCTTCACCGATGCCGAGTCCACGACCGCATCCACGGCAACACCCGACAAACGTTTTTGTTCTTCCAACGAAATGCCCAAACGGGTAAACATATCTACCACATCAGGGTCAACCTCATCCAAACTATTTAATTCCTTTCTCTTTTTGGGTACGGCAAAATAAATGATATCTTGATACTCAATTTTGGGATACGATAAATGAGCCCAATTCGGTTCTTTCATTGTAAGCCATTTGTGAAAAGCTTTCAAACGAAAATCGAGCAACCATTCAGGTTCTTGTTTATAAGCAGATATACGACGAACGATGTCTTCGTTGATTCCTTTTGGAAAATATTCCGTCTCAATATTCGATACAAAACCGTATTTATATTCGCTTGAGGTAACTTCGCTAATAATATCTTTTTCTTGTTCCATAGATTATTGTAAAATAAAGTTAAACATAATCATCCCCTTTTTTCATTTGTACATCAGCAACAAACTGACGTATCTGTTGTTCGTCTTGTTTTTTACAAATCAGCAGTACATTGTTGCTTTCCGAAACAATATAATCCTGCAATCCTTCCACGACCACTACCTTGTTTTTGGGAGTATTAATAATGCAATCGTTGGTTTTATAGGTAAAAACATCGCTTTGATAAGCAATGGCATTATTATTTTCATCATGTTTCAATTGTTCAAAAAGAGCCGTCCAAGTACCAAGATCCGACCATCCAAAATCAGAGGAAAGAACATTTACATTTTCAGCTTTTTCCATTATACCGTAATCTATTGAGATGGAACGGCATTGTGAATAGGTATCTATAATTGCATTTTTCTCGTCAGGTGTACCTATTTTATCTTCAATACGTTTAAACAATTCATCCACATCGGGCAAGTGAATTTCAAAAGCTTGTTGAATGGTACTTAATTTCCACGCAAAAATACCGGCATTCCAAAGAAAATCGCCACTATCAATAAATTGTTTGGCTAATTCAAGTTCCGGTTTTTCCGTAAATACTTTCACTTTATAAATTCTTCGGTCGGGAACATACCTGTTTTTATCGTCGTATTGAATGTAACCGTAACCCGTATCGGGACGAGTAGGACGAATACCAAGTGTTAAGAGCCAGGGATTGTGTTCTACACAGGATAAAGCAGATCTAATATGTTCGATAAAAGCTATTTCGTTAAATATTACATGGTCCGATGGCGATACAACAATGTTAGCCTCCGGATTTTTCTTTTTTATCCTATAGGTTGCATAGGCAATGCAAGGGGCGGTATTTCGCCGCATGGGTTCTAAAATAATTTGTTCATCTTGGAGTTGCGGTATTTGTTTTTTTACCTGATTATAATACAATTCATTGGTAACAATATACATATTTTCAATAGGGCAAATCTGTTCAAAACGGGTTACCGTCATTTGAAGCAAGGATTTACCCGTACCTAAAAAGTCAATAAATTGTTTGGGACTGGTAGTCCGACTTAGGGGCCAGAAACGAGCTCCAACGCCTCCTGCCATGATAACACAATAATTATTTTTCATCTTCTATGCGTTTAATTATTATTCTTTTTAATTAACGTAATAATTTGATTTTTCTTATGCTTTGTTGATTTATTTTTCCGCCAATGGAAAAGGCGTTACCTTTGCCAAAGGATGAAATCGATATTTTCGTTTGGTTTTAATTTCCAAACACACATAATACTTCCGCAAACAGGCTTGTTTAATAAACACTTTATTGTTATAATAAAACCGACTTGTCTCGGGTAAATCCATCACTAAAGAATCATTATCTGCATGCAAAATTTCATCGTAAGATTGCAGTGTTCGAGTAAGATGAATATCCATAAAATCGCTGGAACGTATACCTTGTAAATGTCGCAATAAAGCTTCTTTGATGTCGGCAGGAAAAACATCCAGTTCAACAAACCGACGGATTAAACCGGCAAAATGTTTTTTCCAAGCAGTATCGTGTCGTAGGGATTTATCTTGTTCAAACGCAAATAAATGACCAAACTCGTGTAAAAGTGTAATTAAAAAAGTATAGGGATTCAAATCGTTATTAATGCTGATTCTATGCGACAATCCCTTTACCGGACGACAATAGGTGCCATGTACATTTTTACGGGGACGTGATAAACGCACACACACGTGCGTTGTTTCTACCATTCGTTCTACCTCCTCAACTGCTCCGGCCGGAAGATATGCCGATAAGCATCCTTTAGTAGGCTGTTGATTCGGTCTCAACACAGACATAATTTATCGGTTTTACGGATGTTTGTGAAAAAGTCGGACAGTCATGACATGGGCGTTGTCGCCGCATCTGTACTTTATGAGATGTATTACATGCTGTGGAAACAAGCATCATCAACAAACTCATTTCTAATAAGATATAGCACCCTCGAATTCCTTTTTTCATCATCCCTGCTTTTATTTTTATTTACGTGCAAAGGTACATCATTTTTTAATATTTTTCTGTTCTTGTATTGAAAAAAAATGAGCTATTCCTATCCGGCTAAAAAAGGTTCTTTTGTGGTAGGTCATAAATATTTTTAAAAAAAATTTAAAAAAAAAGTTTTTGTATTATTTTTTTTTTTATTTTTGCAGTGAAAATCTTAATACAAACTGGAATGAATACTTTGAATGAAGAGGAATGCAATCAGCTTGATAAAATGGGAGTTAAAAATCAATTAGACCATTTACTTAAACTGCAAAAAACTTATGCCTATATCGTTGATACGGTTACATCGAAAGTATGCAAAGAACTTTATCAGCGGAAAATGAAAAAAAATGATCAAAAAATCCAACACCTTATGAAAAACATACTATCTCCTTGTTAATCAAATTAAGGAATCGGTTAGTTTAACACAAAAGCTAAAGGCTTTTTCATATTTTTTGGATGATTGAAACACAACGATTGATTTTAAAACCCTTATCCTATTCCGAATTAAGTAAACAGATCGATTCTCCTGCAATATTAGCTGAAGAAATGGGTTTTACGCCTTCTTCTTCGTTAATGGATTCAGATGTAACAGAAGCAATTCAACACGATTTATTGCCTTTGCTTGCTGATGCAAACAACGATTCTTTGTTTTATACACTATGGTTGATTATTGAGAAAAACAAAAAAACAATTATTGGAGGATTTTGTTTCCATGGAAAGCCTGACATCGAAGGCGAAGTTAAAATTGGATATGGGATAGACAATACGTTTAGAAATCATGGATATATGACTGAAGCTATCAACGGAATCATTCAATGGGTAAAAAGACCATACGATGATAAAGAAAATCAAAGCAGAGACGGATACAACCAATCGTTCTTCTATCCGTGTTTTAACGAAAAATCATTTTACAATTACCGACCAAAGCGATTTGTTGGTCATCATGAAATATTCTTTAAAGCAATAAAAATCTCTTCTCAGCCGCTTCAACGGTTTGTTTGATAAGGGTGGCAATGGTCATAGGACCCACGCCTCCCGGAACGGGTGTATAAGCAAAAGTTCTGTCTTTTACTTTATTAATTTCAACATCTCCTATTCCACCCGTATGATAACCGGCATCAATAACAATGGCGTTGTCTTTAATCCATTCGGCTTTTATAAATTCAGGTTTACCGAGTGCACCAACAACTATATCCGCTTGACGAATAATTGCGGCAAGGTCTTTTGTTCGTGAATGACAAACAGTAACCGTTGCATTTTCATTGAGTAACATCATGGCTATAGGTTTGCCCAAAATCGGGCTACGCCCTACCACCACGGCATGTTTGCCTTCGAGCGGTAAGTCATAATACCGAATCAGTTCCATAATTCCGGCAGGAGTGGCACTTCCGTAAGCACTTTCACCCATTGCCATACGACCGAAACCGAGGCAGGTAACCCCATCGACATCTTTTTCCAAAGCTATGGTATCAAAACAAAGACGTTCATCAATTTGTTTTGGAACAGGATGTTGAAGTAAAATACCGCAAACGGTTTCATCCATGTTTAATCTTTCAATTTCAGCAATCAATTCTTCGGTAGATGTTTCTTCAGGAAGATGAATTTTATACGACTCCATTCCTACTCGTCGGCAGGCATTGCCTTTCATTTTCACGTATACTTCCGACGAAGGGTCGTTACCCACTAAAATAGTTGCCAATGCAGGTACCGTGCCCGTTTGTTCAATTATCCGAGTAACTCTCGGTTTCAACATTTCTTCCATTTCTTTAGCAAGAAATTTTCCGTCTAAAAGGATAGATTTTGACTCCATTTCGTTTTGATATTTTATCTTTATTATCTAAGATTAAAACAATTATAACAGCATTATATTACTTTTTTGAAATTTTATTTCCAATTTTCGTCAATCAATCAATTTCCAACAAAAATCAGTAAAAACACAAAACAATATACTGTTTAACTTTTTCGCGTTTAAATTTGTTATTTTTTACTTTTAATGGTTGCAATCGAAAGGATAACACCCAAAGCTACCCCGAGTAAAGCGGCAAATAAGACTTGGAAATGAGCCGGCAAAATAAAGGTAATCGTATGAGCGGGAATCCAGAAAAAAGGAATGGTTTTTTTAAAGACAAAATTCCATTGAACATCCCAATTTAAGTTGGGAATAATTTTACGAATCGGAATCGGATTCCATAAGCAACTGATTTTACCTTCTAAATTAGAAATATGAGAATCGGTAATTTTATGTAAGGTCATAAAAACGGGAGCAAAACTAGTATTCATCATTAAACTGATAAAGAAAGCTCCGAGCAATTTCATGCCCGAAAAGTCACCTCCCATAGCTTCAGCCATACCGTGAAAAACGGCAAATTTATCCATAAATGCAGGTACACCGCTACGGAAAATTCCCATGGCAGCCGCTATCCACATACCGAGGAACCCCCAAACAATGGCACGCGGCATCAAACCGAATCCCGGAGAAGTATACTTTCCGGTTTTAATGCGTAATCCCAGTACTTCACCAAAAGTAGCAAGAATACCAAATTTTAAAAATGCCATAGACATAGGATTCACACGATTCCACGTTGTATAAAACTCATACACACTGTCAAAAATAAAAAAGGGTGAGAAAAAAGCAATTACACCCAATATCACCCATACATCATTACGTTTCATTATTTTTTAATATTAATTTATACTTTTAATCGTTCTTTAAACGGAAGAAAGGTCATAAAATCGGCATGATGCACGATATAAGCTTCGGTAGAACGTTTTACCAAATCGCCTTCACCGGCGTGAGTTGCAATAATATGACATACTTCGGGAGGAAGTCCGCACTGTTCGGCAAGCGACACGCCCGAAAAGGGATGTCGTATATACGCTCCGTAAGTTCCCGTACAAGCTTTTCCGTCTTTCAATTCGTATTCTAAGAGTTTGCCGACATCGGCTAAAATTGCACCTGCAACAACAAAGTCAATATTTACAGGCAATTGATCCTTGAAAAAAGTTTGCATTTTCAGTGCCGATTCGTAAGCAACCTGCACCACACAACGTTTATGATCCATGAAACTTACGAGCAAATCAGGTCCGCAAAGTAAGGTAAAAGGGATTTTAAATAAATCTTCTATTGTCAAAACGCTTTTTGACAACGCTAATTCCCATGTATTTGCAGTTTTGAGACGAAGAGATTCGTCTTTGATCCATTGCAATTCGGGCCAAAGGTCAACAATTTCTTTTTTCATACGGTCAATGAATTTAGATTAAACGAGCAATTTATAAACCTATGCCGAAATATTCGAAATTATTTTTTTGCATTTCGGCTGCATCAAAAATATTACGACCATCAAAAACAACTTGTTTTTTCATTACTTTATGAATGATAGCCCAGGTTGGCATGCGGAATTCTTTCCACTCGGTAACCAGTAAAAGTGCATCGGCATCGTTGACGGTGTCGTAGATATCATTGGCATAAATAATTTTATCGCCAACAATACGTTTGGCTTCGGTCATAGCAACCGGATCGTATGTTTTTACGGTACAACCGGCATCCAATAATTTTTTAATCAACACCAACGAAGGAGCTTCACGCATATCGTCTGTTTCGGGTTTAAAGGCTAATCCCCATAAAGCAACAATTTTACCTTTTAAATCACCTTTATAATAAACATTCAATTTATCGAATAAAACCATTTTTTGTCTATCGTTAACCTCTTCTACGGACTTTAAAATGGTCATACCATGACCGGCTTTTTCGCCGATTTGAATCAAGGCTTTCACATCTTTAGGGAAACAAGAACCGCCGTAACCGACACCTGCATATAAGAATTTAGTTCCGATACGCGAATCGGTACCGATTCCTTTGCGAACCATATTGATATTGGCATGTACTTTTTCGCAAAGATTGGCAATTTCATTCATAAAACTGATACGGGTAGCCAACATGGCATTGGCGGCATATTTTGTCATTTCAGCCGATGCAATATCCATAAATATTACACGGAAATTATTGATTAAGAACGGACGATATAAAGCGGTCATAATTTCTTCGGCTTTTTTTGATTCAACACCAACCACTACTCTATCGGGACGCATACAGTCGTTGACGGCATCTCCTTCTTTTAAAAATTCAGGATTGGAAGCCACATCAAATTCGATATTAACGTTGCGTTTATCCAATTCTTCTTGAACTGCTTTGCGAACCAAGGCAGCCGTTCCGACGGGAACCGTACTTTTGGTAACAATGAGTTTATAATCTTTCATGTGCTTTCCAACAGTGCGAGCTACTTCCAATACATATTGCAAATCGGCACTTCCGTCTTCATCGGGAGGAGTCCCTACCGCTGAAAAAATAACTTGTACATCATCTAAACAATCTTTTAACGAAGTGGAAAAATGTAAACGTCCGGCTTTGATATTTTTTTCAACAATGGCTTCCAAACCGGGTTCATAAATCGGTATAATCCCGTTTTTTAATTTTTCGATTTTAGTTTCATCAATATCTATACAAATAACCGGAATGCCCATTTCGGCAAAACATGCTCCGGAAACTAAGCCCACATAACCGGTTCCCACTACTAATATTTTCATATATAATATTTTAAATGTTAATACTTGTTTTAATTTTAACGATGCAAAGGTAAGAAAAAAAGAAATGTAATTATTGAAAGTCGAAGGGAAATTTATATAATTTAAGCATAATTGTTAAATTAAGGAAGTCTGATGTAAAAACACTATCGGAAAAGTATTTGCTTAAAAAAAAATAGTACTTTTGCAATCGTTAATATAATGATTCAATTTTTCAAAAAAAATGTACAGAACAAATACTTGCGGAGAATTAAACAGCAGCCATATACAACAAGAGGTTAGCCTTTGCGGATGGGTTCAACGCGTTCGAAATCTCGGAGGAATGACTTTTGTTGATCTTCGCGACCGTTACGGCATCACTCAATTGGCTTTCAACATGGAAACCAATGCCGATTTATGTGAACAAGCACGTAAACTTGGACGTGAATACGTTATACAAGTCAAAGGAACCGTTATGGAACGTTTCAGTAAAAACGCATCCATCCCTACCGGCGACATAGAAATCTTAGTTTCGGAAATAATTATTTTAAATGCCTCAAAAACACCTCCTTTTACTATTGAGGAGAATTCTGATGGAGGCGATGACTTACGGATGCAATACCGATATTTGGATTTACGACGTCATTGCGTTCAAAAAAATATTATCTTTCGTCATCAATTAGCCATTGAAACGCGTAATTATTTAAACAACATTGATTTTCTTGAAATAGAAACACCCTTTTTAATTCGTTCCACACCCGAAGGAGCTCGCGATTTTGTAGTTCCATCACGAATGAACGCCGGTCAATTCTACGCCTTACCCCAATCGCCGCAGCAATTTAAACAATTGTTAATGATAGCCGGCATGGATAAATATTTTCAAATTGTTCGCTGTTTCCGCGATGAAGACTTACGTGCCGACCGTCAACCCGAATTCACACAAATTGACTGTGAAATGTCGTTTGTAACCCAAGAAGATATAATAAATACTTTTGAAAATTTATTTAAACACCTTTTCCGAAAAATAAAAGGAATTGAATTTGAAAGCTTTGAACGTATTACATACAGCCAAGCCATGAATTTATATGGCAGCGACAAACCCGACATGCGTTTCGAAATGAAGTTTGTTGAATTGAATGATGTTTTACAACACAAAGAATTTAAAGTATTTAATGATGCCGAATGGGTAGTGGGAATGTGTGCCGAAAGTTGTGGAAATTATACCCGTAAACAATTGGATGAACTTACCGACTTTGTAAAACGTCCGCAAATTGGAGCCGGAGGATTAGTGTATATTCTCTGTCAAGCAGATGGAACTTTTAAATCGTCCGTAGATAAATTTTACACACCCGAAGATTTACAAGTTGTTGCCAATCGCTTTCAAGCTAAAGCGGGTGATTTGATCTTGATTCTTTCCGGCAAAAGAGAAAAAACTCAAAAAGCCCTGTGTGAGTTGCGTTTGGAAATGGGAAATCGCTTGGGATTAAGAAATAAAAATGCTTTCAAACCGATATGGGTGGTTGATTTTCCGATGTTTGAATGGGACGAAGAAACACAACGTTTCTATGCCAAACATCATCCGTTTACCTCACCCAAACCGGAAGATATTTCCCTTTTGGATACCCATCCCGAACAAGTACGTGCCAATGCTTATGATTTAGTTATCAACGGCACGGAAGTTGGTGGCGGTTCTATTCGTATCCATGACCGTGATTTACAAAAGAAAATATTC
The DNA here is from genome assembly GCA_964480685.1 of uncultured Lentimicrobiaceae bacterium. Taxonomy (GTDB): domain Bacteria; phylum Bacteroidota; class Bacteroidia; order Bacteroidales; family WCHB1-69; genus UBA5266. Next base: position 10,321 of record CAYZQG010000010.1, on the reverse strand, counting down.
AAATCGCTGGGATTCACCGATGAAGAAGCACAAAAACAATTCGGTTTTCTAATGAATGCTTTTGAATTCGGAGCTCCTCCTCATGGCGGTATCGCTTTCGGATTTGACCGTATGTGTGCCATATTCAATGGGATAGATTCTATCCGAGATTTTATTGCTTTCCCTAAAAACAATTCGGGACGTGATGTAATGATTAACGCTCCTTTTGAAATAAGTGATGACCAGTTAAAAGAATTATCTATCGCTGTTAAACTCCCTGATGTAAAAAAATAAACATGCAAGAACGCTATCAAGACCGAAAATTATATTTTTATGAACAGACATTTACGACCTTAAAATATGTCATACCTTATATTCGTGAAGTATTTCCTATCGGTAAACAGACCCAAGTGTTGGAAATCGGCTGTGGTGAGGGCGGCAATCTCAAACCTTTTTTGGATATGGAATGCCATTGCGTAGGTATAGATATCAGCAGTAATCAAATAAAAAATGCCATTGCTTTCTATGAGAATCATCCACTTAAACATAACATTGAATTTATTGCCTCCGACATTTATCTCATTAATCGAGAAGACCTTACTTTCGATTTAATAATCATGCGTGATGTGATAGAGCATATTCCAAATCAAGAAATTTTTATGAATTATGTAAAGAAATTTCTTAAACCCGAAGGAGTTATCTTTTTCGGATTTCCGCCTTGGCAAAATCCTTTTGGCGGTCATCAACAAGTGTGTCAAAGTAAATTATCCAAAACACCTTATATTCATCTTTTGCCGGTTTCGCTGTATCGTAAATTATTAATTCATTACCACGAAGATCCGACAGGATTGCTTGAAATTAAAGCTACCGGTATTTCGATAGAACGTTTTCTGCATATTTTAAAGAAGGAGCACTATCATATATTAAAACGTGATTATTATTTCATTAACCCCAATTATGAAATTAAATTCGATTTAAAACCCCGAAAAATAGTATCCCTTTTTCGATGGATACCTTATTTGCGTAATTTTTATACTACGGCTTGTTATTTTGTTGTAAAACAGTCGTAAAGTAAATAACAATAACATATATTACAATATGAAAAAAATATTAGGAATGGGAAATGCCTTAGTGGATATTCTCATGGAATTAGATGACGACCGATTGTTAGATGAATTCGGTTTACCCAAAGGAAGTATGCAGCTTATTGATCATCATCATGCTAAAAAGATAGACCTTGCCACTTCACATTTATCCAAAACCCTAACTACAGGCGGTTCGGCATCGAATACGATCCACGGGATTGCTCATTTAGGAACATCCGCCGCTTTTATTGGCAAGGTGGGTAAAGACGAAAAAGGCAAACTCTTTCATCAAGATATGACTAAAAGCGGTATTCATCCCGTTTTAATTGAAAACAATACCATGACAGGTTTTGCTACCGCATTTGTTTCGAAAGACGGCGAACGAACCTTTGCTACATTTTTAGGTGCTGCCGCCGAATTAACCCCCGACGACATTATTCCTTCCCTTTTCGATGGGTATGATGTGTTCCATATAGAAGGTTATTTAGTTCAAAATCATGAGTTAATTAAAAAATCGGTCGAAACCGCCAAACAAAAAGGCTTACAGGTTTCGTTAGATCTTGCCAGCTATAATGTAGTAGAAGCTAACTTTGATTTTTTGCATGATTTGGTTAAAAATCATGTAGATATTGTTTTTGCCAACGAAGAAGAAGCCAAAGCTTTTACAAACAAAGAACCTGAAGAAGCACTCAACGAAATGGCAAAACTATGCGATATTGCCATTGTGAAAATCGGAGCCAAAGGCTCAATGGTAAAAAAAGCCAACGAACAATACTTATTAAAGCCTTATCAATCAACATGTCGCGATACAACCGGTGCCGGCGATTTATATGCTTCCGGTTTTCTACACGGGTATGTAAACAATTATTCTTTAGAAACATGCGGTAAATTAGGCTCCTATTTATCTTCCCATATTATTAAATACATTGGTCCGAAATTCCCCGAGTTGGTTTGGAAAGAAATAATTAACGAAATAAAAGAAATTGAAAAAGAATAAACTTCACATTGCTCCCTGTGGTATTATTTGCAATATTTGTTTGGGCTTTCAACGTGAAAAGAACACATGTGTCGGATGCACCAATTCGGGCAATAAACCTCCTCATTGTGAAGTATGCGGATTTAAAACGTGCAACGAAAAAAAAGACAATCCACTAACATATTGTGATGAATGTTCTAAATTTCCATGTCGAAGGATGAAAAACTTAGAAAAACGATACGTCAAGAAATATGGAGAAAGCCCGATAAACAACTTGCAATCTTTGCGTAAATTAGGCTTTGAAACTTTCAACAAGCAGGAAATCGAAAAATGGACATGCTCGCAATGCGGCAAATTAGTATGTGTACATCGAAGTCATTGTTTACATTGCGGAAATGTAAATCATTATTTTCCAACAGAATAAATTTCTTCTAACACTACTATGGAAAATTAACCTGATTAATAATCTATTTTCAAAAACCTCACCCAATAACTTATTTCCTTCTAACAATTTTTACTACTTTTGCAAACATACATTAAAACCAAAACACTATGTTATTCTATTTTACCGGAACAGGAAATTCACTCTATGCAGCCAAGCAAATCGGAAAAGTATTGAGAGAGGAACCCATTGCCATGCAAGAATGTATAAAAAACAATGCCTATGATTTCAATGTGAAGGAAAATGAACCCGTAGGTTTTATATTTCCATGCTATTTCTTTGGATTACCGTCGATTGTGATTGATTTTATATCCAAACTTAGGTTATCTGATTTTAAAAAGCCCTATATTTACGCCATTTGTACTTGTGGAGGAAATGCCGGCAATGTATTTTCCTTGCTTAAGCATACATTAAAACAACACGGTGGGCATTTGAATGCCGGTTTTGAAATGGTTATGCCTGATAATTACATCATACAATTCAATTTGTTACCTGATAAAACGAAAATCGAACAACTACTGAAAGAGGCAAACCCTCAACTTGAGAATTATTTAAAATATATTGTTAATCAAAAAGATAATAAACCAAAATCAGGATTTAAACCCTGGTTAAGCACTACGTTTACCTATCCTTTTTATAATCTTGTTCGGTCAACGAATAAGTATTATGCCAACGAATTATGCAATGGTTGTGGACTTTGTGCCAAACATTGTCCGTGTAACATGATTGAAATGAAAGAGAACAAAGCAGTTTGGAAAGAAGGAAAATGTACGCAATGTATTGCTTGTATTCATCGTTGTCCACAAAAAGCGGCACAATACAAAGGTAAAACAGAATCTCGGGGACGTTATGTACATCCAATTCTACAATCTTCAAGCAACTAAGTTTATTTCGCATTAAGTATGCGTAAAATATTGAAATTTATCGGTTACAGTATCTTAGGATTAACAACTTTTATGTTGTTATATTTTGTTTTCGCTTTACTTTTATCGTTGATTCCGATGCATAGAAATCAGGTTAATGGACATGATATTGATATTTATATTTTGTCAAACGGCATACATACCGATTTGGTGGTTCCGGTAAAAACAAAAGAAATAGATTGGAGTCAACAAATAAAACATGCAAATACTTCAGAGAAAGATACCACAGCTATATACTTGGCTTTAGGATGGGGAGATAAAGATTTCTTTTTAGAAACACCGGATTGGAACGATTTGAACGCATGCATTACGTTTAAAGCGATTGTCGGATGGAATACGTCTGCCATGCATACTACCTTTATTTCTTCGATACAAGAATCAAAACAATGTATTAAATTGGGATTAAGCAACATGCAATATCGTCAACTCATAGCTTTTATTCAAAATAGTTTCAAACGAAATCAAAAGAATGAGTTTAAGTATATTCAAACCGATAAAAATTATGGTAAGAACGATGCTTTTTATGAAAGCACGGGACATTTATCGCTGTTTAACACCTGTAATACATGGACAAATAAGGCATTAAAAGCCTGTGGACAAAAAGCCTGCATCTGGACTCCCTTCGAAAAGGGGATTTTTTTTCAGTATAACTAAAGATTTATATTTCCGAGTTCACACACAAGGCTTTTACCGGTTCCAAGCCCATATAAGTTCCCTCTTGAATAGCTTTAAGCACGGCACCACCACCGGTAAAGATATAATATTTTGGGTCATCAAGTGCTACAATATATAAACCCGGCAATAAACGTTTTAATTCCTGCATGGTATCGCCTCCGCCGTAAAGTTTTACAGCATCCAAGTTCTCGTCAATCAATTCATCCAAAGCAATTGTTCCTTCATTAAAATAAGGCATATAACCCATTACGGCATTCACAAAAATTGTTTTTGCCTGATGAAAGACATCATACACCTGACTTTCGGCAAACGATTCTTTAGCAGCATCGAGTACGTAATTCAAGGTCGCTCCGGCTTTCAAATTACGAATATCCAAGGTTCGGAAAGCTCCTTCGGTTTTATTATCCATGCTATCCGATTCGACAATAAACGGCAATTCAATAAGCTTTTCGGGATATTGTTTACAAATTTCGACAAACTGTTTTGCCTGTTCAATATCTTCTTTTTCAACGCCTTTAATTTCAATTCCGTATTTAGCACAGAGGTAAGCATTATAAATTACACCACCTAAGATTAAGTAATCGGCAACTTTAAGTAAAGCGGTCAACGATTCAATTTTTGTATCGAATTTAGCACCGGCAACTACGGCGACAAAGGGTCGCTTAGGGTCATATATTCTATCTAAATTCTGTAATTCCTTTTGCATCAAAAAGCCCGCATATGAAGGTAAGTATTTGGTAATAGAAACCGTAGAAGCATGAGCCTGCCAAGAGCCAAAGGCATCGTTGACATAAATATCGGCAAGACCGGCTAATTGATAGGCAAAACGATCACGTTCGTTGCCTTTCGATTCTTCGCCGGCAAACAAACGCGTATTGGGCAAATAAATACCATCTATTTTACTTTCTCTTAAATCACGAATTAAATGATTTATAGAAGTTTCAATTCCTGCATATCCTTTCTTTTCAATAGCTTCAAATTCAGGAACACCTAATTTGATGTGCAATTTAGTTTCCAAATAATTGACAATGGGTTGCACCGAACTTCCGGCTTCAATATGGATATTCCCCGTTTTTTTATCTTTCGGGCGACCGACATGTGTCATCAGTATAATTTTACCGCCTTTGGCGATGATGTAAAAAAGTGTACCCAAAGTAGCATCAATACGATACGGATCATGAATAAGTCCTTTTTTCACTACATTATGATCAACACGCACTAAGACGATCTTATTTTTTAAATCAGCATCTTGTAAAAGCTTGAATGATATTTGTTCCATATTTATTGAATACTGTTTAACTCTTCAATGCTTGTTAATTGATTATTTTCATCATAAATTTCCATTTTCACCTGACCGATACCATCGGCATACCAAGTAATCTGTTTTTGCTTGACCGGCTTTCCCATGGGAGCCGTTACAATTACAACTTGCTGTACTTTAAAACATTCATACGTTCCGGCAGCAACCGTAATGGTTTCTTTTGACAACACTTTTCGTTCGGTCATTTTTACAACGGACGACATTTTGGAAAAGCCCATATTAATAGACATGGTAGCTTCGGCATCGGGCCAAGTTTGCCCTACACTAATGCTCTTAGGAATCATGTTTCCTGTCCCTGTAATCTCCATGCTTACATCGGTCATGCCGGGAAACATAGCTTTAGGATCAAAAACAATTTTATCTTCCAAAATGGTAACTTGAAAATTAAAAGGCTGTCCTTCAGAATTTTTAGCTGCATTAAAAGCTTGAACTTCTAATGTAACCGTTTGATTCCCAATAGCACCGACAATATCTTTAATTGTTGTGCGAGAATAACCTTTAACTTTTCCTTTAGCATCTTTTGAAATGTATTCCATCACCATACCTTTTTTGGAGGGGAAATACGTTGTCTGAGCCATTGTACCTACATAAAAGAACAATACAACTACAATACCTATTATTTTATTCATCTTTTAATATATTTATTATGATTTAGTTATTTTTTTTCTGCCGTGCCGTTTGCATTTATACGAATACTTATGGTTGCTCCCATTAATGATTGGTAATAACTATAAGAGTAACTGTAAGTTAAAGTTCCATCCTCAACCGTAGCCACCATATCGGTAACTTGTGCATCTACATTTATATTTGCATAACTTAATGGAATGGTAAATGGCAAGAAAGTGGCTGTTTTATCGTTTACAACGCCAATTGCTTCAAATTGTTGATTAACATCACCACTCGTTTGTTTTAAGACAATTTTATTATTATCTTCACCTTTTGAAATTTCAAACGTTACATTTTGTTGGTCTGCCGGAATATCTTCATTTGTTTCTCCGTATCCGGGAATTGAAAAATAAGCAGTTCCTGACGTGTTCGTTACACCATCATAAGTTCCAATAAAACTTTTTGTTTTGCTACAGGATGAGAAACTCCAAACAAGAAGAAACAGAAAGAGATATATACTTAAAAGTTTTAATTTTTTCATACGATTATATTGTTTTTTAATTATTTAATTAAATTATTATTCGATGCAAAGATATAAAAATTTATGAAGAAAATTCAATTATTCTCATATATTTTTTCAAACGACAATTCACCTTCATTAGAGATATAAACAAGGTAAGAATCCACATTTTTAAAACCTATTTCTTTCAATAAATCGGCATAATGTAAAATTTGTTTCTTGTGAGTGGATTCTTTGCCTCCTGTTTTAAAATCAATAACAAGGCAATTCTCATTTTGGACTATCAATCTGTCAATACGGAAAAGATTTCCCTCTTTATCCATCAATTCCACTTCGGTTTTAATACGGGCATCCGATTCACCGAAAAGTAACTTTTTATTGCTTTCGGTTGAAAAATGCGATAAAACCTGTAATGTTAATTCTTTTTCTTTATCCGAAAACATGGCTTCATTGTGAATTATTTCCGCGACATAATCAATATCTTCCATTTTATATAGTAAAGATAAATACGCATGTAAAAGCGTGCCCCATCGCATTTCATTGCTTTCAAACTTTCGGTCGGCAATAACTGTCGGTAAGTGCAATTCCGAAATTGGATTGATTTCAATACAAATATTTTCAATTATTTGAGAATTCTCATGTTCATTTCGAGCAAAACTACCATATTTAAAAACTAGCTTTTGAGAATCATCGCTCACATTTTGAATGTTTTTTGAATTAAAAAAGTTCACTAATGATTCATCTTTATTCGTATCAATAATATATAAACGATCTTCCGCACGGGTATAAGCTACATAATCAACATTTAGTTCATCTAATTCTTTGAGTTTTTCTTCTTCATTTAATAAATATTCCCAATCGGTATCTTTTAGTGATTTATCCACTTTTATGTGAGCCAATTCTAACGGAAATTCGTTGGTATTGAGGTTGATCCATTGTGTAGCAGGATGGTTATTTTGCGAAACAACTTGTGGATAAATAACCACCGGAAATTGTAATCCTTTGGATTTATGAATGGTTAAAATCCTTATGGCATGTATGCCTTCGGGATTGGAAAGAGAGATTTTAGCACCACGTTCTTCCCAATATTCCAAAAAATCAACATATTTTGTTGATTCAGATTGCACATAATCGAAAACAACTCCCGAAAAAGCTAGTATAAACGGATTATTTTGTTTATTTAAATCAAACACTTGACATAATTGTTCGACCATTTCATAGCTGTTATAAAATTTTAAGGTATGCGGATTGAACGAATAACCCAGCTCGAAAATAGTTTGAAGAAACAAGGACTCGTCTTTAACAGATATCAATACATCTTCTGCATGTTTATTTGTTTGCTTAACAAGATATTGCAATATAAAAGTACGAGCCAATTCATCCGAAGGATTTACGATATAAGAAAAACATGCCAATAAAAAACGTACTTCCAACGATTGATTCAACAACAAAGATTCCGACGAAATGACATCAAATCCCAAACTTGAAATCTCTTGAGCGAGATATGAAGCCAAATCATTTTTCCGGCACAGAATAGCCATGTCGGAAAGGCGATACCCATCGCGAAGCACTTGGTTAATTATCTCCCTTGTTTCTTTCAAAATAAACTCGTATCGAGCTTTTTTATGTAGCTTATTTTCGGTTAGCTTTATGAGATTTACACCTCCTCCCCCATAATTTTCCTTCCAACTTTGTATCAAATCGGCATACATAGTTTTACTGTAAGAATCATCCGGTTTATTATGGGTTACATACGTAAAAAACTCATTATTAAAAGATACGATTTCTTCTTTTGAGCGAAAATTTTTATTCAAATCTTCTTTATGATAATTTGACACCAAAACTTCTTCTCTTTCTTTAATAATCGGGTTTGAATTGCTTCCATTTACGTTAGGCAGTCGAATAAACTGCCGAACATCCCCTTCTCGAAAACGATAAATTGCCTGTTTGGCATCGCCAAAAATCGCTGCTTTTCCGGTTTCTCCCACATAAACTTCGGAAGATAAGCCTTCACAAAAAAGCGGCAATATATTTTGCCATTGCAAAACAGACGTATCTTGAAACTCATCAATAAAAAAATATTTGTATTTATTACCCAATCGCTCGTAAATAAACGGTATGGATTCTTGTTGTACAATGCGAGAAATAAGATGATTAGTTTCACTAATATGCAATGTTTTATCATCAATTTTGATTTGATTAACCGCTTTTTTTATTTCATTTAACAAAGCCGTTGGATAAATATAGCCTTTAACGGCTTTACAAATTTGAAATTTAGTATAATATTTTTCTTTAAATAACTGAATTTCGTTATAATAACTTTCCAATTGAGAAGAAATAGCCGAAATATTATTTTTTAATACTGGATCGGTTGAAGCTGCCGTCCATTTATTTTCAAATATAGCTGCTGTAACAAACGTATTGGGAATAATTTTTTCCATTCCCAAGGTTTCCAAATTTTTAAACCATTGTCCAATTCCTTTATTTCCTTGAAAAAAAGCATCAAACGCTATATTGTGTTGTCTTATTAACGCAACAGCATGACTTGCTATAGTTTTCAGTTGGTTATCCACCACGGCAATGATTTCGTAAAGTTTTTTAATAATTTCTTTAAAATCTTCGGTTTCAAGATTTTCGAGTTTTTTCAAAGCAGGGACTGCTTCATCGCGATAAATTTCTTTTGCTATTTGACGAAGATTTTTATCTATCCGCCAGTGTTTGTTTGAATCTATTTGATTATAGGCATATTGCACCATAAACTCGGTTAAAAGAGAGTCATGACCCAATTTTGCAAGCACAAGATCTACGGCTTTTTTAATTAAAATAGTAACATCCAATTCAAGCTGATGATTAGAAGGCAAATAAAGATCGTAGGAAAAAGTACGTACTATTTGTTGAAAAAAGCTATCAATGGTAAAGATTGAAAAATTACTATAATCATGATTGATACGTTTTAATAATGTACTCGCATACCGACGAACTTCTTCTTTCGAATATTCTTTTGAAAAATCATCCATCAACGCCTTGTCGCTGCCATCGGATAATTTTTGAAGAAATAGCAATATACGGGATTTCATTTCATTTACCGCTTTATTTGTAAAGGTAATAGCTAATATTTTTCGATACACAAAAGGGTCGTTATCTATATGCGAAAAACAAATCAGCAAATAAGCTTTTGCCAAATTATAAGTTTTCCCCGAACCGGCAGAAGCTTTATAAACGATAAACGATTTGTTGTTTTGAAGGGTGTTCATACGGATGTTTTAGGTATGCAAAAGTACACATTTATCTTTTTATTTTGATGTTAGGTTTCGTTTTTTTAACCAAAAAATTACTAATAAATAAAATGTTGAAGGTTTAAAGAAATGTTTTCAATTTTCATTTTATATCTATTTTTTATTTAATTTTGTAGATAAAATTAAAACAAAAAAAGACAAAAAAATATATTGAGGAATAAAAATATAAAAATTCAGCATAATGAAAACATTTGAAGTTGTTTTATCAAAATCCTACATTATAAAAATTCAAGCAGAAAATGAGAAAAAAGCAAAAGAATTTTCTGAATTTTTCACAAATGATATTCAAGATATATCAAACTTTAAAGATACGACTAATCATAATTTCAAAATTGAAAAAATTGAATGTAAATTAAATGAAGCCGTAAATGCAACTGAAATATATGAGAACTGTTGACAAATAGAATCTAAAAAGTATTCATATAGATGATTTTGTTATGAATTGCATTGAATTACGAAAAGAAATTGACGATTATTTCGCGAAATATAATAAATTGA
>CAYZQG010000009.1:13320-20044 GCA_964480685.1 uncultured Lentimicrobiaceae bacterium | reverse complement strand
ATATATTTCCGATTAATTAATTGATTTTCGGAAATCATGATTTCTTCTATAACTTTGTCTTTATTGATAAACAATCCTCCTTCTTTAATCAATCGCCGTAATTCTCCTTTTGAAGTAAAAATCAACGCTTTTTCAACCAAAAGATCAAGGATATTAATACCCCTTTCAATTTCACTACGAGAAACATTAAAAATAGGGACTCCTTCAAATACAGATAAAAACATATTTTCAGATAAGGATGCTAAAGAAGATGCAGTTCCTTTTCCAAACAAAATCTCGGAAGCTTCTAATGCCATAGCGTAATCGGATTCGGAATGAACTCTAATTGTCAAGTCTTTAGCTAATGCTTTTTGCAATATTCGTAAATGAGGAGCTTGATCATGTTCCTGTTCAAGTTGTTCTATTTCATCTTTATTTAATAAAGTAAATATTCGAATAAATTTTTTAGAATCTTCGTCGGAGCAATTCAACCAAAATTGCAAAAAAGTATAGGCAGATGTTTTTTGGGGGTCTAACCAAATATTACCATTTTCAGTTTTGCCGAATTTTCCGCCATCACTTTTAGTAATTAATGGGCAAGTAAGTGCATAAGCCTCCCCTCCACTCACTCTACGAATGAGTTCGGTTCCGGTTGTAATATTTCCCCATTGATCGGAACCTCCCATTTGTAATTTGCAATTTTTATGTTGATAAAGATAGAGAAAATCATATCCTTGCAACAATTGATAAGAAAATTCGGTAAAAGAAATGCCGGTTTCCATGCGTTTTCTTACCGAGTCTTTTGCCATCATATAATTCACAGTTAAATATTTACCTATATCTCTAATAAAATTCAGGAACGTATAATCTTTAGTCCAATCGTAATTATTAAGTATTTCGGCAGCATTTTCTCCGGTTTCGAAATTAAGGAAACAGGATAATTGTTTTTTTATACAACCTAGATTATGTTCAATAATCTCAGTAGTCAACAACTTACGTTCTTCCGATTTAAAAGAAGGATCGCCAATCATACCGGTAGCTCCTCCCATAACTACCAGCGGCTTATGTCCGGAGCATTGCAAATGTTTCAACAACATTATGCTTACCAAATGACCAATATGCAAAGAATCGGCAGTAGGGTCAATGCCTACATAAGCCGAAACTTTTTCTTTCAGCAGTAACTCTTCCGTTCCGGGCATGATATCGTGTATCATCCCTCTCCATGTCAATTCTTCTACGAAACTCATCTGTCAAAAAAAATAGAGTGCAAACGTACACAAAATTTTAAAACAATTTTGCTTTTTTTAAAAAAAAATAATGTGATTTTTTAGCGAGTATCTTTACCCGATTTTATGTTTTTTTGAAAATGTGGTTTTCATACGTCGGAAACGTTTATAAAGAAAAAAAATAATGTATTTAATTACAAAAATATTATTTGTCAGCTTTCTACATGTATATATCCTTTCAAATAGTTTCAACCATTTTTTACTAAGATTGGATAGATGTATTTTTTGATTTAAAGGTTGAAGAATGCTTTTATTCCATATTATTTCTTGCATTTTGGCCGACGGTTTTTGAAAAGGAAGCGGTTTGTTTTCATGTAGTCCTATTTTTTCAAATGTCAAGGAAGTTATGATTTGAATTGATGTCAAAAAATCTGATTTTAAAAAATAAGATTCCAATAATTTAAAATCTATGTGGGCATATTCTTTATTCAAAAAAACCGCCCAATCACACAAATGTCTTAACGTCAATCCGGAAGTAATAATATGAGAGGACATGTGTCCTAATAAATAAAAGGCATTACACATCGTGGAAGGAACGTATATTTTCTGATTGCGAATAAATAATTCCTTACATTGAGAAATATCAATTTTTTCAGTAATTACAGATTCTATGTGTTTGTTTTTTTTGAAAACAAAATCATGCGATAAAAACCATTGATGATTTTCAATTGGAATGTTATGATAATAAAAAATAGTGTGTTTTGGATTGATCGAACCTCCTCTTAACACATTGATTCCCAACTCAGCTATTTTTTTATTTCCTTTTTCAAAATCATTAAAAAGATAAATATCTATATCACCTCCTTCGCGATGTGATGGATTGGGATAATATGTAGAAAGCCCTATACCTTTCAATACTAGTGTATTAATGCTAAATCTATGATAATATTCCGTTATATCTTCAAGTGCTTTACATTGTTGATAATAGCGTTTTTCCATGGCTTCAACATTTGCCGACCATGTTAAAAATAAGTTACGAGAAATATTTAATGTCGACACCCAAGGAAGCATACCATCGTAAGCAATCCCCATAACACCTTGAATAGAAGATTGTTTAAAAATGATTTTCCAGTCGGTTTCCGTCATTTGATTAAATAAATCAATAGGTAAGTCGGTTTTCCACAAACCACTCCGGACTAATGCCAATAAACGATTATCATTCAATTTCATACTATTACTGTTTTTTTGTTGACATTAATACTCCCGAACGAATAGCTTTCACAAAAAACCACACATAAAAGCGTAGTTTCCATGCTAAAGAACGACAATTGATTATTTTTCCGTTTTTTCGTTCAACTTGTTGCAATAAAGCGATTACACGTTTGGTAGTTGTCTTTTCCTTTACACGAATAATTGCATCTCCCTGTAATATAAGTTTTTCCTTATTTTTTTTAATAATACGATGAAGAAAATAATTTTTTCTATATCTAAACAATACGATATCACCAACTTGCAACGAATTTTTATCGCAAGGTATTAAGGTAATTATATCTCCTTCGTGTAAAAAAGGTACCATACTTTTACCTTTTACACGCAAAATCACCGACTTACCTTCAGTAATTTCTTCTGCGACATAAGAGAAAAAAACAGAATTTGCAATTTCTTTCATTTTTATTTATTATTAAAAATAGCTGAAAATGAAGTAAAAACACTGTTTTCATCCGGCAAACATTCAAGCATAAAAACAGGAGTTTTATGGATAATAATAGATAATGATTCAATAATATTGTCAGCCAAATGTTTATCATAAGCAAACATAGGAGGACAAGATGGATACAAAGCCGCTAACGATTCTAAGGTAGTTAATGTTCGAATCGCATTTCTCGAGGCTTGCTTTATCCGTACAATAGCTGCTATCGGATACCGATTATTTACGTAAAATGCAGTTTTGCCACTCCATACAGAACCATAAACAATGGGAATATCATTTTCAACCCGTATTATCGGACTGTCATCATTTAATATAAAAACATCTTTAATAATATTTTGCCATAAACGGACATGAGTGCTTTTTCCTGTTCCAGATTCGCCGAGAAATAAAACTGCCTTATTTTGATATACAACTGTAGAAGCATGGATTGCAATTGTTTTCGTTTGGATAGTAGCCAACCCGTAAGCGATCCATAAAACAAATTTAAAATCTTCGATTCCTATTTGACTCTGAGAGGAATAGTTCGTCATGAAAAGTGTATTATTCTCTTTTGAAAGCATTAATAAAGGATTTTTCCAGTCTTTAAATTCCAATCGCATCAAATATCCATCTTGATATTTTGAAAACTCACAAATAGAATTATCATATTCAAAAACAGATAGTTCTGAAATATTTTCGAGTATATATGGGTTTGATTTCCAATCTTGTAAAGGCGTATCTAAAAAAACAGTAAAGCATTTATTCGTATTATTTGCTTGATTTACGCTAAAAGGAATTCCACAGCTAAATTCTTTTATATAAGCTTGAGGGTTTTTACTTTCAATCGTAAAACAATGACCGGCAATAATATAATCCATATATTTACTGAATATTTTGAATTTTTTCGATGTCAATAATTCGATGACAACATGCTAACGAACTCTCTCTATGAGCAATCATTAAAATGGTTAATTCTTTATTATACGCTGCTAATTGACCTATAGCTTGTTGAATTTCATATTCGGTTTGTGAATCCAAAGCGGAAGTTGCTTCATCAAAAAATAATACTTCTGCTTCTTTATATAAAGCCCGAGCAATGCCAATGCGTTGTTTTTCTCCTCCCGATAAACGATTGGCAGATTCACGTACATTAGCATCCATTCCCTCGGGGATACGATCCACTAAGGATTTTAATTTTACGATTTCCAATACTTTTCCAACTTTTTGACGATCAATTTCTTCATCGTCCAATGTCAAAGCTATATTTTGCGCAAAAGAAGCATCCATCATAAATACATCTTGAGAAACATAAGCAATCATATTTTGCCATGAACGTAACGAGTCTATTGTCAAAGGAACATCATCAATACAAACACTTCCTTTTTGGGGAAAATAAAAACCCATTAAGAGATGAAAAAGGGTTGTTTTACCCATTCCTGACGCCCCTCGAATGCCAATACATTCTCCTTTTTCTATGGTAAAAGTAAGATTTTCTAATATCGGTGTAGATACTTCGTCAGGGAAAGCATAGGAGATATTGTTTACTTGAATTTTTTTATGGAAAGACAAACGATTTTTAAGATTTTCAGTCTTTAGATTTGCTGTTTGAATGCATCCTTCTCGAACAATTTCTATGCTATATTGATTATATTTAATGAGGATCCAACGATTCATAAGTGTACGAATGGCAGGCAACATTCGCAAAGCAGCAACAGCAAATACCCCGAATAAAACGGAAAAAGTTTTTTCTTCAGCATGTAAATTCATCAAAATTAGTATAATCATTCCACTTATCACTGCCATTTCTACTAATAATAAGGGAAGGGTTGAAATATGTTCGTTTTTAAAATGAAATTCTTTTAAACTATTTAAATTAGCATTAAACCGTTTTAATAAGGAAGGAAAAGCATCATTAATTTCCACTTCCGCATAACCCTTAAAAGTTTCTTGCAACAATCGGTTTTGTTGACGGCGAATTAAATTTTCCTTTTTCCCGTTTTCTTGCAATTTATTCTTTACTATCCGTAAATATATAACTCCAATAGGAAGAAAAACCACTAACAACATGAAAGAAATCATGGGATTATAACATAACATAGCTATCCATAACATCAAAATCAATATTACTTCACTTATAATTGTTATAATCGAGGAAAGTACATTGAAAACAAACGAATGACAAACATTATTTACTTGATGAGCTAGTATTACCGAATTATTTTGTTTCAAAAAAGATAAACCCTTATGATAATATTCAACAAACATTACATTTGAAAAATAGTGAAATAAACTTAAAAAATAGGTGTTTTGAAACCGTATTAACAAAATATTGAGTATGTTTTTAATTAAAAATATCCCAATAACAGCTATGCAAATAGCAGTAATAAATGCATCAATAGAAGTAAAATGCAATCCGTAAAACAGTCTACTTACTAACGGATAAGATAATAATTTGTGAGTATTTAAAGCCATTATCAAAATAGGCATCACAGCAGCAACCCCCACAAAATTCAGCAATGCCCGCAGAAAAGAAGCTATTACAACCCAAAAAGCTTTTTTTTGAAACAAAACAGGAATTAGAAGCAATAATTTTCGCATGCTACTCTTCAATTAAATGAATTTGTTTAAGTTTTTCTATCCATTTTCGAGCATCAATTTCGGCTTGATTCTCATCAACTTCATAATGATTCAGCAAAGCTTGTTTAACATCTTCCTCTGTAAAATTTGTATCTAAAAACAATTCCCATAACCAAGTTGAAGATGAATTAAAAGATAGTATCTTTGTTAAATCCGCACCATATTTACCTTGAAGAATTATAACTTTTTCACCGGCAATATCTTTAATTTTATATTTCTTATTGATTCGCATAGTATCATTTTTATTGAAATGTATTTATACCTTTACATAGTTTTAAAAATGCAAAATTACATCTTTTTAATAAATAGAATGATAATTTCAAAATAAAACACTTCTTGTTTTACAATATATTACAATTAATATTTTTTTGTTCATTATATATATTTTTTTTATAATTTTGTAAAAAAAAAATTACTATGAAAAAATACATCTATTTTAGTTTCTTTATATGTGGCATATTACACAGCCATGCACAAGTAAATGAAGACTTTTCAGACACTAATCTTCTTACAAATCCTATTTGGTATGGTCAGACGGACAGTTTTATTGTAAATAATTCTTTTCAATTACAATTAAATACTGCATCAGCTGGCACATCGTATATTTCAACTTCTTCGCATACGGTTAAAGGGAAAACCGAATGGAGTTTTTGGATTAAATTAGGGTTTTCAGGCTCGGCAAATAATTATACCAAATTTTACATCGCTGCCGACGACGACAACCTTATTGACACATCACTACAAGGATATTATTTTCGATTTGGAGAAAACGGCAATGCCGATGCAGTTCGCTTTTATAAACAGAAAGGCACTCAGCATCAACTACTTTTTAGCGGTAAAGACAGTGCTATCGCCGGAAGTTTTTCCATGTATATTAAAATAATTTATTCCGATAGCGGATATTGGAAGTATTACTCTTCTTACGGCGAGGAAAAAAAGTATACATTAGAAGAAGTATATAACGATACTATTCCATTTATTATGACGCATTTAGGACTTGTTTGTACGTATACAAAATCAAATAGCACCAAATTTTATTTCGACGATATATATTGCGACGAAGTATATACCGATAAAAAAGCACCTTTTACAGACTCAATTTCGTTTGATGATAAAAAAAATACAGTCTTTCTTCGATTTAATGAAGCTATTGATTCCATTTCGGCACTTACACTTGCTAACTATACACTGT
>CAYZQG010000009.1:0-13310 GCA_964480685.1 uncultured Lentimicrobiaceae bacterium | reverse complement strand
TGATTCATCCCGACACCATCATCGCTTTACTATCAAATTTCAGCGACCTGCAATTAATCTTCACCCAGGCTTTCCCTCCCAATATTTCCGGTTCTTTACAAATAGAAAATATAGTTGATATTGCAGGAAATATCATGAGCGACACCTTGTTTCACTTTTTATTTTATCATGCTTCCATTTTTGATGTAGTCATTAATGAAATAATGGCCAAACCAACACCACAACAAGAGCTTCCCGATGTAGAATATATTGAACTTAAAAATCGAACGCCTTTTGAAATTAATCTAAAAGGATGGCAATTGTATTTTGGTAAAACGATTCGCACTTTTGAAAGTTGCCATCTTCCTCCCTATCAATATATAATAGTAAGTTCAAAAAGCGATACAGGTTTTATGTCATCGTTTGGTTACACCACCGGACTTTCAAGTATGGCTGTAACCGATGGAGGTCAACTACTTCAACTTATTGATAACAATGGAAATTATGTACATTCCGTTGACTTTACGCCCGCATGGCATACAAACGATAAAAGTGAAGGAGGATGGTCGCTTGAGATGTTAGATTACGATAATCCCTGCTCGGAATCGGATAATTGGACATCTTCCATCAATGAACAAGGAGGAACGCCCGGACAAGTAAATTCGGTATATACCTCTAATCCTGATAACAAAGCTCCACACCTTGTACGTATTTGTACTAAAGATTCTACCCATTTAACTATTTTTTTTTCGGAAAAATTGCGAACCGAAACCTTACAAAACGCAATGGCTTATCAAATTGACAGAAACATTGGTATTGACAGCGTTCTTGGAATATCACAAGATTCAAAATCGGTTAATTTGTTGTTAAATAAAATATTACAAACAGGAGTCTCCTATAATTTAAGTATTTGCGATACCATAAGTGATTGCATGGGAAATGTTGTACCTTTAAAATCAAGCATGTGCTTTGGTTACACGCAACTCCCCGACTCTTTTGACATCATTATCAATGAAGTATTATTCAATCCGAAAAGTGAAGGCGTTGATTTTGTTGAAATCTATAATCGATCCGGCAAAATAATTGATTTAAAAAATGTGCGATTATCTACCTTGAAAAACAACAAACCCGATACCGGAAAATGTATCTATCCGGAAGGATTTCAACTTTTTCCGGAAGAATATGCTTTATTAAGCACCAATTCTGAGATTATTCAAACTCAATATATGTATAAAAACGAAACAAATTTTATTACAATGACTTCTTTCCCAACATTCTCCAATGAAGAAGGCGTTGTAATCTTACTATCCGATACAATAATTATCGACCAATTTGATTATTCGGAAGACATGCATTATCCTCTTTTAAAAACTGTAGAAGGAGTGAGTTTAGAACGTATTAATCCTAATCGGAAGACACAAGATGCTTCCAATTGGCATTCAGCTGCCTCAACAGTCGGGTACGCAACCCCTTGTTATTTAAACTCCAATTATTGCGATGAAAAAATTACAGTTGCTCGTTTTGAAATTTATCCCGACATATTCTCTCCCGATCAAGATGGGTATAACGACATTCTACATATTGCCTATCAAATGGAAGAAGCCGGATATAGTGCAAGCATAACTATTTATACTAGTTCCGGAAAAAAAATTAAAACATTGGTTAATAATATTTTATTAGATACTCATGGAGACATTACATGGGATGGCACAAGCGATGAAAACATAAAAGCCGCAACCGGTGTATATATCGTTATTGTTGACTTTTTTAATTTAAAAGGCGAAGTAAAAAGAAAAAAGCTAAGCTGTACCTTAGCTATAAAACATTAATTATTCCTATTATCTATTTTAAAAAAATAGGCATATTTGCTTAGTTTGATCATGCTATATTCAGAAAAACAAGCCATTGCGATTTAAACGAAAGGCTATCATTCTGAATAAAGTAAATAATTTCTCAGTTTCAATCGAACAAAAATAATTAATTATAATAAAAAACCAAATTTATTAAATTATTGTTACATTTTTTTATATATTTGCAACGTCAATTTTGAATCATTAAAAGATGAAAAAGGTACGTATCTTATTAGGTATATGTTTATTATTTTCTGCGTGTGATACGCAGACTACGACTATTCCTCTGCGAGATGTTAATTTTACCGTTTCTCTTAATGCTACCGATTTAATTCATGTTGGCGGTTATGAATATTTTACCGGAGGAATCAGCGGTATTGTTATCTATCGTTTCGATATGAGCACATTTTATGCTTACGACCGAGCCTGTCCATACGACTGGGAAGACGGAGGAAGAGTAAGCATGGTTGATTTAAAACTTTATGATAGTTTATGCGGTTCTTCATTTAATGTTTTAAACGGCTACCCTTATTCAGGCAGTAAAGCCGAACTACCCTTACGACAATATCAAGCCGAACTCATGGACGATTTTACTTTACAAGTATATAACTAAATTTTAATATAATTCACATATTTTTTTAACTAAACACGTTTCTAACATGAAAAAATTTTTTGTACCTATTGTTTGTTTAAGCCTTTTTTTGGCATTACCATCTTGTGACCCTAAAGACCCCGAAGATCCGGATCCAAACGATTCAACTGGTGTTGAAACAGCATTTGTAAGTAAAACACCTCAAACCAGAAATATTCTTTTAGAAGAATATACCGGTGTAAATTGTGGCTATTGCCCGGATGGGCATAAACGAGGAGATGAGTTACATGCTCAATATCCTGATAAAGTATTTCAGATTAATATCCATGCAGGTGGTTTTTCTGCCGGAGTTTACAATACTTCCGAAGGAACAGCATTAAATACTGCCTTTGGTGTTAGTAGCTATCCTGCAGGTGTTGTAAACAGAGAACTAATTAATGAAAATGGAACCTATAAATATGCTATTGGAAGAGGCTATTGGGCTAATATTGCATCTCAAATTATGGTAAACAATGCTTATGTTAATGTTGCCGCAAAAACAACCATCAACAAAAGCTCGCGTAAATTAACTTGTAAAGTTCAAGCTTATTTTACGGACAGTTCAGCTGTTGGTGCCGGTAAAAATTTCATCAACATAGCTATTGTTCAAGATAGCATTTGGGGATCTCAAAGCGGTGGAAGTGCTTTATATCCTGCTATGTGGGATGCTACAATCAACAAATACAAACATAACCACATGTTACGTACCTTTATTACCGGTGTTAGCGGAGAAGCTATTCCTACTAATACTAAAGGCACATTATATTCAAAAACATTTACATATACTATTCCTGAAACTATCAGCAATGAAGCAATGGTTTTAGAAAAATTAAGTATTATTGTTTTTGTATCACAAAACAATCCTTTGAATGCATTACAAGTTACACAGGCTGATCAACTACCTACTGTAATAAATGTTAGTAAAAGTTCACTTTCTTTTGAATAATATTTTCAAATATTTATAAAATCCCGAATCGTTTTGGTTCGGGATTTTTTTATTTTTCCACCCAATCACCATTTGCTTTAATCAACTCTATTAATGTATCAATAGCTATTTGTTCGTCAATATTCGACATGAGTTGTTTTTGCCCTTTGTAAAGGCAAATTTTCCCTTTTCCGCTTCCCACAAAACCGTAATCGGCATCTGCCATTTCGCCGGGACCATTGACAATACAACCCATTACTCCTATTTTCAAATTTCGCAGATGAGAAGTTTTTTCTTTTATTTTTTTTAAAACATCTTCAATATTATATTGCGTTCGTCCACACGAAGGACAAGCAATGTATTCGGCGCTACTAAAACGTGAACCACATGCTTGCAATATCTTTAACGATACATTATAAAGTTTTTCATCGGAAAAATTTTTATTGATAAGCCAAATTCCATCCACAAAACCATCTATGGCAAGACTTGCAATATCACCACTCGCTTTGGCAAAAAACGATGACCATTCTTTATCTTGATATATAAACTTCCATATTATAGGATGTTTATCTTGTAAACAATTCAATGTACACAGATGTTTTCTCCAATGATTTAACTCGTTTTTCTCATCCACTTCAAAAATAAACCCTTTTTTAACATGTGATGGATTGATAATATCGGTTAGTTTTATATATTGGAAAGAATCAACTTCTTTAATAGAAATATCTTCCCTTTCTCTTTGAGTATAATCGCTGACAATAAACGGAATATTAGCATAAAAATTCTTCGTTTCTCGTTTTGTATAGGTGTAAGGATTATAATTAATTTCTACATCCTCACTCAAATTATAAATTGCTGATTTATACTTTCTTTCAACTAATATTTGAGCAAAAGGGATTTCCTTTTCAGGTGCTTCGGTCAACGAAACTCGAATGGTATCCCCTATTCCGTCGGCTAACAAAGGAAGAATGCCTGCAGCTGATTTTATGCGTCCATATTCTTCGTTTCCGGCTTCGGTTACACCAAGGTGCAAAGGATAATTCCATCCTTTTTGGTCTAACATAGCTACTAACAAACGTACCGATTGAATCATTACTTTGGTATTGCTTGCTTTCATGGAAAGCACTAAATTATGAAAACCAAAATGATTACACATAGCCACAAATTCCATTGCCGACATGGCCATTCCGAGGGGAGTATTCCCGTAACGATTCACAATTCGTTGAGATAAAGATCCGTGATTGGTCCCTATACGAATAGCGGTTCCATTTTGTTTACAAATACATAAAAGTGGATATAATCGCTCGGCAATTTTTTCCATGACCATTTGGTATTCTTTCTCAGAATAGTGTTGTTTATCCGTTTTTTTATCAATATAATTTCCCGGATTAATACGTACTTTTTCAACATATTGTGCTGCCATTTCAGCTACCTTGGGTTGAAAATGAACATCGGCAATGAGTGGAATTTGACAATGTTTCTCGGCTAATTTTCGTTTAATACATTTTAAATTGTGAACATCTGCCATACTTGGAGTGGCTAACCTTACATATTCCGAACCGGCTTCGACTAAACGTAGAATCTGAGCCACACACAATTCCGTATCCAAAGTAGAAACATTCGTCATGGATTGAACGCGAACAGGATGATCGGCACCCAAAGACACACCTCCGATATTGACTTCTTTTGTTTTTCGGCGTTGATAAGAAAAAGGTGAATCGGTATAAAAAGGCGGAATCTTATTTTCAACGTTTTCTATGTCCATGATAGCGTTTCTTTAAAAAAATATTTTCCGTAAGAAAAACATCCTACGGAAAATAGTGATTTTATTTATTAACAGTTAATTATTCGAAAATTAACTTCTGTTCTTTTTCATCCAAACGATAAGTACCAAATTCATCCGTGAATTTTTTAGCACCTATAATAAAGGCTTCTTTTTGATCTTTTACTACAATTACTTCGACGTTTTCAATAACTTCATCCCCAATTTGAAGGGTTTTAAAGTATATTACGGATTTATCAATGATGTTACCGTCTTTTTCGTTAATAGCTTTTTCTTTCAAATCAAAATCGCCAACAGTAAGAATCGCTTCTCTTAAATATTTCATAGCTTGTTCATACGAAATGGTAATTGTATCTGAATTTGGCTTTAATAAGAAAGATAAAGTTTTGCTGTTTACATAACAAGTTGCATGTGTTTGATTGTTTTTAATTTGAGCAGGGATAAATTTTTGTGTAACAATTTGCACTTTCCCACCTTGTGACACCGGATTAACATTGGTTTTAGGTACGTAATCATCTCTTAGAATTTTAAATTCGGTTCGACGATTCAAATCGTGAGCTGCTTCCTGTTGATCTTTGGGTAAAGATTTTATATATTCCGGTGTTAAAACCGTTCCTTTTTTAAAGGTAAAACCACGAGAAACAATATCTCTTTCCAATTTTCTGGGTACACGTTCGGCATACCCTTTAGCAATCAAACGTTCAGGATCAATGTGTAAGGAATCAACAAGAAAATACACACACGATTCGGCACGACGTTGTGACAACGTATCGTTGGTCATCGGAATGGGACGATTATCGGTGTGAGAACGTAATTCAATTACAAAAGTCGGATTTTCAACCATAATTTTATATAATCCCATTAAGGAATCCTGGTATTGAGGTTTTAACTCCCATCTTGCCAAATCATACAAAATATCGGGTAAAACAACAGGGACTTTTGGAAAGGGATTGATGATAAAATCGTGTTTTAAATCTTTATTTTCGGTCAATCCAACGGTTGTTTCTTTACCTTTGCTATTTTCATTTTCGAAATATCCGCTTTTTTGAACGGTAATATTATAGGTTACATTAATCATAATTTTAGTTTTATCGAAACTATAATACCCTCGAATATCGGTTTTTGTTTTATAGGAAGTGCCATCCGAACCGGTAATGGTAACGGTAGCACCATCCACAAATTGGCGGGTAACACTATCTTTAACAAAGCCTGAAAGGGTAAACATAAGTGGTCGGAGTTTGAAGATCCAAATATCATCTTCACCTCTTCCACCTGCGCGGTTTGAAGTAAAATAGCCTTTTTCTATAAACGGGAAACCTGAAACAGGATCAAGACAGGTTGAATTATCAAAAATTATTCCGTAATCATCGGCTTCGGAATTGATGGGATATTTTAAATTTTCGGCTTTTGTCCATCCATTTTCTCCTTTTTTATGACAAACAAAAATATCCCAACCGCCCAAACCAACATGTCCTTTAGAAGCAAAATACAAATTAGTATCCTCTACGATTGAAGGAAACATATCGTGGTCATCGCTATTCACATTATCTCCCAAATTTATGGGAGTTCCAAATGGCTTATTTTTTTTACTTCGGGTAGCTTTCCAAATATCATAACCACCCAATGAACCGGTTACATCTGACACAAAATACAAGGTTAATTCATCGGAAGTTATAACCGGATGAACATAATCAAACGTATCGGGACCCAAGACTATCAATTCGGGTTCATCCCAGGATTTTCCTTTTTTAACGGCTTGATAGATTTTACAATAGGAAATGGTTTTCTTTTCATTTAAACATCTTGTAAAATAAACCGTTGTACCTTTGGGATTAAAAGTAGCTTCTCCTTCATTATTATCGGTATTTATGACTCCGGTATTATCAAATAAAACGGGAGTTGTCCATTCGCCGGGAAAATCAATATTTTTGCTTTTCGGTTTATTGGAAACATATAAATCGGAAAAAGATTGTCCCGACCAAACGTCTTCTTTTTTACCGGTACTACCTTCGCGAGATGAGGTAAATACAATTTGGTTTTGTTTAGTAGGAACACCCCAACAAGGCGACCAATCGCTTTGAGGAGTATTGAATCGTTTAAAATTTTCAACTTCGTGTCGAGTTGGATTATTTATCCATTCCGGCGCTAATTTACAGGCTTCAATTCTTCCGTCGGTACGCGGGTCTTCGGGTTTTGCCTGCTTGTATTTTTTATAATATTCCAAGGCGGTAGGATAATCCTTTTCAATACGGCAAATATCAGCTAAACGTAAATATATCAACGGATTATCCTTTTGATAATTTACTTTTTCCAAACGTAAGTATTGTTGTTTTGCCTTTTTAATATCTCCTGTCATGACATAGCATTCAGCCATACGAAACATGATTCTTCTTTTCTCAACCGGATTCCTTTTTACTTTCCCATAGGCCTTTTTATACATTTCGGCAGCAATGTTATATTGGAAAGTACTAAAAGCTTTATCTGCATCTGCAGCAGGTCCTCCGCCTTTCTGTCCAAAGACAGAAATACACATTAATAGTGATAAAATACTGATACAAACTATTCTACATATCCTCATCATGATATTATTCTATTAAAAATTTAATTTGCTAAAGTAACAAAAAATTATATATGTTTTTACGTTTTTATTCAAAATATTTCAAAATAACAATGATTTCCATTCTTAAAGCCATTTATATTGTTGTTTCCCATTGTATTACATAAATTGTATAGCATCAATTATTTGAATTTTTTTGGTTACAAAATATGCCGGAAACAATAAAACAATCAAACTTATAGCACAAACAATTCCATTAATTAGCAACAAATGAGTCCATTCAACATCAATGGGGACATACGACATGTAATAATTCTCGGGATTAAGCGAAATTAGGTGATATTTATTTTGAAGCCAACAAATCGATAAACCAATTCCATTACCAATCAACATTCCTTTAATCAAAATATGACTGCTAATATAAATAAAAATACTGCTGATATTTAAACTACTGCATCCCATAGTTTTTAATACTCCGATAGTAGATATTTGCTCTAAAATCAAGGTTAATTGTGTAGAAATTACCGAAATACAAATAACAATAAGAATGAGAATTAAAAGGACAAGAATATTTTGGTCGAATAATCCAATCCAATCAAAAATTTCTTTATTACGAGCAACTATTGTCTTGGAAATTAGATTATAGGGAATTATATTATTAATAGCATCATTGGTGGCATCAAGTTGTGAAAAATCGTTTAATGTAATTTCAAATCCATCAATTTGTTGATTGTTCCATTCATTGAGTTTTTGAATATGTTTTAAATCGCAAAGAGCAATGGTTTGATCATAGGTAGACATATCGGTTTTATATATGCCTGAAATTTTAAAAACACGTTGACGAGGAGGATCTTGCACAAAATAAATCAACATTTTATTCCCTATATCCAAATGCAAACGGTCGGCAGTAGTTTGTGAAATTAAAATTTCGTTGGATGTTAAAGAATCTGAAAGATGAATTATTTTACCTTTTACAATATGTTTTTTAAAAAAATCAAGCTTATATTTTTCATCAATTCCTTTTAAAACAATAGTTTCAATTTCATTTTCAGCTTTAATAATTCCTGCTTTCATAGCAAAAGCGTCCATACTTTTTACATTTGGCAATGCTTTTATTTCGTTATAAAAACCGGGATGCTTTTCGATGGGAACTTTTTGATAGGATTCATTATTATCAAAATACGTAACTTCTATATGTGAGCCGAAGCCAATTATTTTATTTTGAATTTCACGACGAAAACCGGTTGTAACGGCAAAAACAAGAATCAGTACACAAACACCCAATGCTACACTTACAATAGAAATGCTTACAATAGGTTTTGAAAAACGTTGATCTTTACTTTTTCTTATTTTTTTTGATATAAAATTATTAAAACTCATGCCGCTATTATTTTAACCAAATTGTAAAACCGGCTTTGAAAACCGGTGAAATTAACACATTTTGATCGGGACGATTTGAGATATTATATAAAATCAACAAATAAACGGCTGAACGATCGCTTGTTTTTTGGTAATACCCACCTCCAAGCAATAAATTATTAGACCATAAACGGGAGGGGTCGGTAAGCGTTTGCCGCCAAAAATTGTTATAATTTAAACACTGAAACTCGACATGTGCACAAAGAAAATTCAAAAAATAAGCTTCGGTAAAAACACTGCCACCAAAAATATGGGAAGAAAATACCGAAGATGTATTATCCCGAATTTGATAAAACATATAAGTCGCCCCTAAACCGGCAGCAAACCAATCGGTTACATGATATGACAAATGAGGAGAACATTCAATATTAGTATACGTTCCAACTTGTAAACCAAAATTTCCGCCGGCAGACATATTATATAAGAAATTATTATTTGCTTTTTTTGAAGTTTCTTTTGTAATAGGTGCGGAATAATACGTTACATCATCGGTTTGAGCATGAACTACCCCATTGAATCCTACATAGAGAACCATCAACATTAAGCAAATTTTATTTTTCATCTTTAATAATCAAATTGGTTTTTATTTAACGTAAAAAACAATAAAAAGTTATTCGTCGATTTCAAGTTAATGGGTATTAAATTTATTTCATATTATACCATATACATCTATTCTTCAATTGAAGAAATAATTTAATAAAGAGACTTTTATTAATATACTCAAAAAAAAATTAGTAAAAAAACGTATCTAACTTTAGATGAAATCATTATTGTCTGATTATATTGCCTAATCGTCTTTAGTTGCAGTAGTGTGATAATTCATTATAATTTTATCGGACACTGATGGCATAAAATCAATACCTTGAAGAAGGTTTAAAAAAGACTATTTGAAAAAGAAAAATCAAAAAGACGGTAAAAATTGCATTCAAGATACTTATCCCTAAAACTAAAAAAAAGTTTTGAAAGCTCATACCATCTAAAAAGAAAAATGTAATATGATGTATTAGCGTAAGATACATGGCATATTGAAAATACCATGGAAAGTGCATATCCCATAAAATGGGTCGCAAATGTTCTTCAAACTTGATATGAGTAGGAATAATAGTGATAATCGGCATACGCAAAAAAGCAATTAATACGGTAGCTGCTGCATTTTGTCCGATTACACCGGTAAAAAGATCGATAGAAATTCCCATCAAAAATCCCAATAAAACCACCTGCCATTTAGGCATTTGAAATGGTAGTGTAAAAATAAACAAAATATAAACCATAGGGGTGATAATTCCCCATAGATTAATACTTTTAGAAATTAAAATTTGGAAAAAAATTAATAATAAGAAACTTAATATATAAATCAATTTATTCATGGGCGTCCTTATCTTTTAATTCCGTTAATTCAGCTGCATAATTATTTTTGATAATCCATACTTTATTTAATCGGTCCATTTTTTCAAACAAGGAAATATCCAATTCAAAATAACCACCTTTAACGTGTTGATCAATTTTTAAAATAGTTCCGATAGGGTAATTTTCAGGAAAAATAAGCGAATGTTGAACCACTACCGTATCTCGGGAGTGAATATCTTCGACCGTTGAAATATTCTTTAATTGAGCTTTAGCATGATTTTTTCCATTCCATATTAAAATTCCGGCAACATTATTCTTCGCAACTTTCGCACTGATAATAAACTCTTTATGTAATAACGAAAGGACTATACAATAATTTCGGGAAACATCCTTAACAATACCCACTATTCCTAAAGGAGAAATAACCCCCATATCGGCAGTTATTCCGTCTTTAGTTCCTTTATCTAAGATAATATAATTGCTTTGCAAATTAGTAGTATTTTCAATTACATTGGCTCTCAGATATTCAAACATGGGTTTAGCCAGCGAATCGGTTACGGTTACGGTTTGAGAAAGTTGCAATTCACGATTATAAGCATCACGAAGAAGTCTTCTGTTTTCATCCAACAAATTTTCATTTATCTTTTTTAAATGAATATACTCCCTATATGTTGACCGAACTTTTAGAAAAGGTCCGGTAATTTCTTTCGTGGTGGCATTAATCACCCATTCGCGATACGAACCTGATTGATAAATAAAAACAATACAAATAATCTCTAAAAAAACGAAGAGAAAAACATGAATATATTTAATAATGAAGTCGTAAAGATTACGCATTTTATTTTATTTTCGCTTCCAAATCGGAAATACGGTTAACTACTTCGGGTAAATGTTTGAAAATAGCATAGGATTTAATACACTCGGAAGCATTAAAAGCCGGTGTTCCAAGCACAATACTATTATCTTTAAAACTATTATTTACAGCACTTTGTGCTCCTACTTGAACATTATCGCCGATAGTAAGATGCCAATTAACGCCAACTTGTCCGCCAAAAATACAGTTTTTCCCTATTTTAGTTGAACCGGCTATTCCGCACATAGCTGCCATAACGGTATTTTCTCCTATTTCACAATTATGAGCAACTTGAATAAAATTACACAATTTCACGCCTTTATGAATAATTGTAGAACCTATTGTTGAACGATCAATACATGTATTGGCACCAATATCCACATTATCTTCGATCACAACATTTCCTAATTGTGGTATTTTTGTATATTGGTTATCAGCCTGAGGAGCAAAACCAAAACCGTCGGTTCCAATTATAGCACCCGAATGAAAGGTGCAATTATTTCCGATAACACATCCATGATATATTTTTACGCCGGAATGAAGAATGGTATTATTCCCTATTGTAACATTTTCACCGATAAAAGTATGTGGATATATTTGGACATTATCGCCCAAAACAACCCCTTCGGAAATAGAAACAAAATCACCGATATACACATTAATACCCATTTTAACCCCTTCGGCAAGAGCGGCATTTTTTGAAATTCCGACTCGTGTATTTTTCTGTTGATATAACGTCATTAATTGAGCAAATGCAAGGTATGGATTTTCGATCCGGATTAATGTGCAAGTTATGGGTTGTGTGGGTTGAAAATCATCGCTTACCAAAACGGCAGTGGCTTTGGTCGTATATATAAAATGTGTGTATTTCGGATTGGCTAAGAAGGATAAACCTTGTTCTTCTCCGGCATCTATTTTTGAAAATTTGCTGATAAGGGCATCGGGATTTCCTTCCACTTTAGCACCTATCATATCGGCAATTTGTTTTACTGTAAATTCCATATTCTCCTTATATTAATTTTTTATTATAACTTCATTGATTGAACAATATTGTTGATTTTATCACTTAATTTTAAATTAACCGTTTCAAAGTCGTCTTTATGATGCAATGTTTCTCTGACACTGAAATAGAATTTGATTTTCGGCTCTGTACCCGAGGGTCGAACGGTGATTTTACTGCCATCCTCCAAAAAAAATTGCAAGACATCCGATTTGGGTAAATTAATGGAAGTGATTGATTTATTAAGGCTATTTACCGTTTGAGACAACAATATATCATTGATTTTTATCACTTTAGATCCATTGATTTCTTTGGGTGGATTGTTTCTATACATGATCATCATTTGTTTGATTTCTTCAGCTCCCTGCTGACCTTTTTTGGTAACCGAAATAAGGTGTTCTTTATAAAACCCATATTCCAAATACGCATCTATCAATATATCATACAATGACTTCCCTTGTTCTTTTGCATGGGCGGCAATTTCGGCTAAGATGGCACAAGAAATAACGGCATCTTTATCTCTTACAAAATCACCTACTAAACAACCGAAACTTTCTTCTCCTCCTGCAATAAATTCTTTTTTACCCTCATTATGATTGATTTCTTCAGCAATATACTTAAATCCGGTTAAAACATCAAAACACGCAACTTTTTCTTTATCGGCAATTTCTTTGATAAGTTCTGTTGTAACAATTGTTTTAATAATATATTGACTGCCTGTGATTTTTCCTATCTTTTTCCATTCTTTCAACATATAATAAATCAAGAGCGTCAACGTCATGTTTCCGTTAAGGAGCTCATAGTCACCGCTATGTTTTTTCACGGCAACACCAATGCGGTCGGCATCGGGATCGGTAGCTAAAACAATATCGGCATTCATAGCTTTAGCTTGCTCAATTGCCATAGACAGGGTTGCCGTTTCTTCGGGATTGGGTGATTTTACCGTGCTGAAATTTCCATCGGGAA
>CAYZQG010000008.1:0-21381 GCA_964480685.1 uncultured Lentimicrobiaceae bacterium | reverse complement strand
ATTAGTATACAGATATTCTAAATAGTCTTTAGTTACCAAGCGATCATACCGATTATCCCAATACATACAATTTATAAGCATGCTCAAATGCGGAATATACTGATTAAAATCATTTTCAAAATTAGCCGGGCAATTAAAAAATTCATGGAGATCAAACGGATTTTTTTCTTTATGTCGGGCTATATGTTTTTCATGAAAAACAATTTTATAAATATGTTTATTCGAAAAAGATTTGTTGTCAAAAAGCTGTAAAAATTCATCGGGAGTTAGTTCTATAATCGGTAAAAGATTTATTATTTCTTGAGCTCCTTTCGATACATTTCCATATCCGGTAATCCCAATAGTTAATGGCAGTAAATTATCAGGTAAACCATTAGTTTCTATATCTTTCCCTATTTCTCGTACAATAGCCATTGCCTCTTCAAGCGAAAAATAAGTGTGCATTTGCTTTAACTTTTCAAAAGGAGTTGAGAATCCAAGATATTGCATGCGTAAGCCAAAAGCCCAAAGAGAATTAATCATACCGGCTATACCGGCATAACGACCGAAAAATATCAAACGTTTATTATTATCATCTACAACACATTCGTAATCAATTAAATTACAGCGATTATCCATAAATGCTTTTAGTAAAGGCATATTATGCGATTGCCCTTTAATTACATGAGAAAAAATAATATATGTTTTATCCGGTTCAACCTTTTGAATAGGCACTTCTTTAATTCCAAAAATAACCCTTTGATCCTGTAAATCATTCACAATAGTACATCCTTGTAGTTCAAATTCCTCATCGGTAAAAGCTCTTTTATCCGAATGTAAAACATTGATTTGAATATCGTGTTTGTCAATAATACGTCTGGCATGATCGGGAGTAAGAGGCACTCGACGTTCAAAGGCATATTTATCTTCCTCTCTTATACCTATCCTTTTCATTTATAATATATTATATTATTTATTTTTTAAAAAAAAGAAATGATTTTTAGATTGCAAAGATACTAATTTATTGGATAACAATTTATAAAAAAAACAGTTTTTTAGATTAAAAAATGTTGATAATCGAAAATAAAGAAATTTTTAATGTAATTTTGCATAAAATTTTAATTAAAAATAATATGAATAAAAAAGTAGGATTAAGTACATTTATACTTTGTTTTATAAGCATGATGTGTGTGTATTCACAACAAAACTCAGGTGGAATTGACGAACAAATGTTGCAGGAAATACAAAAATCGTATAAAAACACACCTAATGACAAAGCCTTGCGAAATGCAATCACCAACAACGATATCAATAAATTAGCTATCAATAACGAACTTAATCCTTCACCGGATACTTATTTTTCGAATAAGGTAAATATCAAAGGTATTACCAATCAAAAATCGTCGGGAAGATGTTGGATGTTTACCGGCATGAATGTGCTTCGAGCTAAAGTATTGGCAAAATATAAAATGGATAAGTTCGAGTTTTCACAAAATTATCTTTTCTTTTGGGATCAATTGGAAAAATCGAACTTGTTTCTTCAAGCAGTTATCGACACTCGAACAAAAGATTTTAACGATAAAACGGTAGAATTTCTTTTTAAAAACCCCATTGGTGACGGTGGACAATTTACCGGAATTATTGATTTAGTCACTAAATACGGATTAGTGCCCAAAGAAATTATGTCTGAAACAAACAGCAGCGATAATACAACACGTATGAATCAATTAATCTCTTTAAAATTAAGGGAATACGGACTTGAACTGCGTGAAATGGGCAAACAAAAAGGAATAACCGATATTCGTTTTAAACAACGGAAAACCGAAATGCTCGCTACCATATATCGCTTGTTGGCGCTCAATTTAGGAGTACCGCCAACTACTTTTACTTGGACATTAAAAGATGCCAATGGTAAACCTATTAATACAAAAGAATATACGCCAAAAACATTTTATCAAGAATACGTAAACGAAGACCTCACCACGTACATTATGTTTATGAACGACCCTACTCGTGAATATTACAAAGTGTATGAAATTGAATACGACCGCCATGTATATGACGGCACAAACTGGAAGTATATTAATCTACCCATTGAAGAAATCAAAGAAATGGCAATTGCCTCTATAAAAGACAGCACCTGCCTCTACTTCTCATGTGATGTGGGTAAATTTTACAACCGTGATAACGGCACTTTAGACCTGCATAATTTCGATTATAATTCTTTGATGGGAACTTCATTCTCTATGGATAAAAAACAACGTATTCAAACATTTGCCAGCAGTTCGTCACATGCCATGAATTTATGTGCCGTTGATTTGGATAAAGACGGTAAACCCATTAAATGGTTATTGGAAAACAGTTGGGGTATAACCGGATACAATGGTTATTTAATAATGACCGATGAGTGGTTTAACGAATATATGTTTCGTATGGTTGTTGAAAAAAAATATATAAAAAAAGAGATTCTGGAACTTTTAAAACAACCCTCCATCAAATTACCCCCTTGGGATCCTATGTTTGCTCCCGAAGAATAATAAAAAATTTTTGCATCAATTTTTATACTTTACTTGTTTACACATTCAAAAAAAAATATACTTTTGTAAAAAAAATAATTCAGACTATGTACGTATATAAATTCAGATTATTATTTGATGATGTTGATGATTTTGTAAGAGATTATGAAGTTCTTGCCAAACAAACATTTAAAGACTTCCATAACTGTATTATCAATAGCATCAAAGGATTAAGCCCTAACGAATTAGCATCTTTTCATATTTGCGACCGAAAATGGAACAAACGACGTGAAATCACATTAGTGGATATGTCGGACGATAGCGATTTTTCGGAAGAGGATGAAGTAAGAACCGACGAAGACGGCGAAAGCAAAGATCCAACCCTCATTATGGGCGATGCCAAATTAAGCGATTATATTGACGACCCGCATCAGCGTATTATTTACGAACATGATTTTTTTCATTTGCGCACGTTTTATATCGAATTACTAAAATCGTATGAAGCCGTATCAAGTAAAAAATATCCTGTGTGTACCTTCTCTTCTGCCGAATTACCACAAAAAAACCTCGCCATCACCCATGAAAACGATCTTTTTGAAGAAGAAAACGTTATGGAAATGATGAAAGAAGAAGAGGATAATGATGAAGTGTATTATGATGAAAGCGAATTGGATGGATTTAATTCCGATTTTGAAAACACTACTTTATAAACCGGCTGGTGACCGCACATAAAACTTTAATTGTCATTGCCGGACCCACTGCTTCAGGCAAAACTGCCTTGAGTATTAAGTTAGCTAAACACTTCAACACCTGTATCCTTTCTGCCGATTCACGACAATTTTATCGCGAAATGAGTATTGGCACCGCAGCCCCTTCAGAACAAGAATTAAAAGAAGTTAAGCATTATTTTATACAACATTTATCCATTAACCATTACTATAATGTATATAAATTTGAAACCGATGCTTTAGCCGTTTTAGAAAACTGTTTTGAAACAAATGATTTTGTAATAGTTTGTGGAGGAAGCGGTTTATACCTTGATGCACTGTGTTACGGTATTGACGACCTCCCCGACCCCGACCCAATTTTACGAGACAATTTATCGACACACTTAGCAAATGGTGAAATCGACATTTTATTAAAACAACTACATGATTTAGACCCCGATTTTTATGAAACGGTGGATAAAAACAATTCTCACCGAATAGTAAGAGCCCTCGAAGTTTGTTTACAAACCGGGAAACCCTATTCTTCTCTTCGCAAACAACAACAAAAACAACGACATTTTAATATCGTAAAATACTGCCTTTCCATTCCTCGAGATGAGCTTTACCAACGCATCAACGAGCGTAGCGATCAAATGATGAAAAACGGATTATTGGCTGAAGTCGAAACCCTTTATCCATTTCGTCATCTAAACGCACTCAATACCGTAGGATATAAAGAACTTTTCGATTATTTAGATGGGAAATGCTCCCTTGAACAAAGTATTACCGATATTAAAACCCATACCCGTCGTTATGCCAAACGACAAATAACCTGGTTTAAACGCGATAAAACGTATCAACACCTATCCCCTGATGAAATTCTAAACCATGTTATCAACAATAATTTCCATATAAAACCAACCGATTCTTAGTAGTTAATTCTAACAACTCTACAGTTTTGTCGCAAAAGGCTAAATTTTATAGAAAAATTAATGTTAATTATTGAATTTTAAATCATTATAATCTAAAAAAAAGATAAAGTATCTTTCAAAATAGATAAAGCATCTTTTTAGACAGATAAGGAAGTTTTTTTACCATTAAGAAAAAAGTTGAACTATTTCAATTTTTTCATACATTTACACCCGTCAATTATTCCCATTTTCACTAAATATACTGAGACCTTTTCAATTAAAATATTTATTTCAAAAATCATTAGCTTTGACATTCAAATGGGTATAAAATATTTATAGAAATTTTAAATTTAAATATAACATATATGTGATTATATTAAATTTTTATTTATTTTTGTTGCGAAATTGTAAAACCAAAAAAATTCGGAGCAGGAATATTCTGGGCTTGCAAGAAAGAAAATGATAGCATTAATAATACAAAAAATAAAAGTATAAAAACACAAAAATCAATTGAAGAAACAAATTCATTTGAATTATATACACCAAGTGTTGATTCAATTGTATATTTATTAACAAATACGACTAATTACATGAATCATGCTAATGAATATCCAATGCCTGACATGGAGTTAAGTAAAGCCGTTTGGATTATGGAATCTTTTTTTAATATTGGGGTTTGTGATAAGCAAAATTTATTTTGTGAAGAAGCGACAAATACAAATACATATACCTTAGAATTGAGTGCATTTAACGATGAAAATGGGAATATTATAGTTGATGGAAGTGAAATGCAATCAGAATATCATACAATTCTAAACACAATAATAAATGATATCTGCCCTATGTATGCAATGGAATTTGGTGATGTTTATGTAAATAGCGTTGATATAAATCAAGGACATGTTTTTATTGGAATTGATGTAAAATATGGTATTAAAGCTGAATCTACAACATCAACTTTTTCTCGACTATGTTTTGCAAGTTCAAGTCAAACATTAAATGCCACATTTTCAAATAATGTAAGTTATCCGGCAAATGTATATAATAATGAACATAGTTATATTTTCAGTTACCCTTCTGTACGAGACACTAAAATGGAAGAAGTGTTAAATTGCAGAATCTTAGAATGTCTTTTCAATATAATTAAATTTGAAAAATACTTTCTAAACACGTATGATTATTGGTTTAAAGAAACTCATTGTGGTGGAGCTCCAAGTCTTGGAGAGTTTGTTGCACATCATCATCAGTCATATTCAACAAGAACCGGAAGTGGAGTTTTAACTCCTGCTGATTACACTTATTACGGAGATGTTTATAGAGATTCTATTTATGCGGAAATAGTTCCATTTATACCATCAGGATATATACCATTTAAAGCTGCGTGTTTTTATTTTTTTATAGGTGCAGTATCTGAAATGGATTATTCGACATTGGATTTTCATGAATTTGGCATTGAGTATATTTGTAAATATATTCCAATTTTAGAAATACCTCAACGAGCCAATTTAGTTCAAGTAAAATTTCATATTGAAGATTGTTCATGCTTATGCGATTAAATAACAGTAAACATACAATTTGCCTTTTAATAGCAATTTTATTAAAAATCATTGGTTTTTCTCAGTCCAATGATTCTATAAAATATGTTTTAATTGACAAAGGTTCCATATTGACAGCCTGTTCAGATGTTATCGAAAAAGATTCTACTTATTACGTTTTTACCGATAATATCAACGAAGATCATCTACATTTCTCAAGTATAAATATTTTCGATAACAATCTTAATTTTATCAAAGAAAAGCAATTATGGGTTGATAGCAATAAAATGCTTGTTAAAATTTTACCTAAAGATAATTATTATTGGGGATTTGGAGCAATTCGTACCGAAAAAGGAGATAAGGTGTTTTCCGTTAAGTTTGATACCGATTTTAATGTTATTCAAAATCCGATAATATATTTTGAAAATGATACAATAGAATATTTTTATAATTATGTTATTACAAATAACAATAATGAGTTTGTGCTTTTAATCTACGACAGAAGAAATAAAATCATGCTTTTAGATTCAAATGGATATGTTATTAAACACCAACCATTAGATGCCATCGCATTTTGTACTACAATTGAACAATTTCAAGGTAATTACATTGTAGATTTAAGTCGGAAGTTTTATATTATAGACAAAGATTCATTATCAGTTATAGATTCTGTTGAAATGGATATAGATAGTTATTATCCGGATGGGAATTTACTGAAATTAAATGACAGTACTTTTATTCGTTCTAATGAGTTTCGTAACTATCCTTTAGAATCATTAGATTTAGATAGATCGGTTGTTTTTTACAATAAAAATTTTGAGGTTACAAATAAAATTGAACTTGGGAAAAGGGACTACTTTGATGATCTCGCATATTTTAATATGGATTTCACAACACAAGATTCTATTTTTTATGTCTATTCAACAAGATTATCAGACCCTTTAATTCCTGTATCAGAATCCGCAACATCAGTAAGTGTAGCTTGTTTTAGTGAAACAGGAGAAAAATATTTTGATTATCAATTTACTATTAAAAGTGATTCAAATTCAATTAAGCGTATTTACGGAATATTAGCTACCAAAGATGGTGGTTGTCTTGTAAATGGAATATCTGTGCGTTATGCTACCGAAGAAGATTCCGGGCAATTTAAAGGATTTTTACTAAAATACAATCCCCAATGGTATAAAGCATCAATACCTGAAATTCCTGCTACTTTTGAAATAATTATTTATCCTAATCCTGCTTATAATCAGATAATAATTGATAATAAAAATTTTGTAATACGTAATTTGATAATCTACAATATTATGGGTAAAGAAATTGGTTGTTCTGCAATTAATGCAACCAAAACCAACTTGGATGTAAGCAACTTACCGGCAGGAATGTATGTTGTAAAAATCAATACTGAACAAGGAATAGTTACAAAGAAAGTGCAAATAATACGATAAATAATTGATTTATAAAGGCTGTTTTCGGACAGCCTTTTTTTATATTCAAAAGGCAACATTCATAGAGAATATTTATATGTATTTTCTATTTTTCTGTGCGAAACGAAGATTCTTAAAAACAATATCAATTTATTGTTTACCATAGTATTTTATATTCTTCAAAAAAAATATTTTTTTTTGAATTTCCGATGCAACAAAACAGGTTTATTTTTCGTCTTACAATAAAACATAAACTCAGTATATATGAAAAAGATTTTATTTTTATTCGCAACGATTTTAATCTCCAATTATAGTTATGGAGGTAATTTTAAAACAGATACTACCCGAGGTTGTCTAAATACAGTTATTACATTTCAAGAAACAGGAGGCGGTGTCGGTTGGGAATGGGATTTTGGGGATAGTAGTAGCAAAGTGTATACTAATCCGGCAGCACACCCTTATTATAATTCGGGTATTTTTACGGTTACATGCAGAGTTACATACAGTAACGGCACTACGGAATTAATTACCAAAACCAATTACATTATTATTTCATCCGGTCCATCGGTTTCTTTAATAGCCAATAAAACAATAATATGTCCGGGCGAAACAATCGCATTTTATGCTATCGTTCATCCGGGAGGGAATGCCGTAAATTCCTATTTATGGAATTTTGGAGATGGAAGTACGTCCAATCTTGCCAATCCGGGTCATCTGTATTCTTCATCCGGAACACGCTCGGTATCCTTAAAAGTAACCGATACCATAGGCTGTTTTAATAAAGTTGATAGCATTAATTACATCTTAATAAAACCGGAACCTATAGCCAACTTTGCGGGATCCGATTCCGTATTTTGTGTACATAACACCTCGGACACACGGCAAATTACCTTTTCAAATCAATCCTCATCGGATGCGACAACCTTCTACTGGGATTTTGGCGATAGCACTCACAGCACTCAAAAAAATCCTTCTACAAAAACTTATGGAGTTGGATCTTATACCGTTAAATTAATTGCAAGCAACAATTACGGGTGTAAAGATACCTTGATAAAATCCAATTACATTGCTGTTGTAATATTTGAAGCTTCATTTAAAGCATCCGATACTGTTTTATGTGGATTAGGGAAAACCGTTACATTTACCGGTACGGGCTATGGAACTAATTTCTATAAATGGAATTTCGGGAACGGATTGTACGGTGTAGGAACAATTGGTGTTACCACAACATACAATAATCCTGGAAAATACACCATAACTACCATTGCAACAAGTCGTTTAGGCTGCTCCGATACCTTAGTAAAACAACAAGCAATATGGGTTTATGAGGATCATATAAAACCAATATTTGAAATTCATGACACCGATCATTGTAATCCAAATGCAAGCATAATTTGCATCAACCATCCAATCGGTGATTCAACCGATGATTTAGGGTTATCACACGTTGAATGGGATTTCGGCGATAATACGCCCTACGGTTATGGAGACAGCGTTTCGCATATCTATGGTAATTTCGGTTCTTTCCCATTAAAAATTTATGTTACAACTGCGTATGGATGTGTGTTTCCAGCTTATACACAGAATATTGATATTTATAAACTGTCGGCATCCGTTCATCAAACAATACCCGATATAAGTTCAGGTGCAAAAGCCGGAGGATGTTTCCCGCTTACCGTTCAATTAAAATCCCAAAACATTGTAAGTTCCTCTCCTATTATCAACCATATTTGGGATTGGGGAGAAAGCGAACTTTGGGGTTCATCGGCAACACCCGATACAACGCAAACCGGAACAGGTACTTTTGGAAATTATATATATAATTACGATACCGGAATTTATATGCCAACTTTATACCTAATCAATGCTCAAGGTTGCAGAGATACTATTCATAGCAATCCCATTCCCGTAGGTCGTTCTCCTTTGAATGATTGGACCTTCACTCCCGTAATTTCGTGTAAATCCGCACTTCAAATTTCAGCAACTGCTTATGATTCAACATACAATCATTCGTTGGTAGCACAAGCTCGTGCTAATGCATGGGAATGGTACGATTCGCTCGGACATCTTATGGCTCACACAAATCCGGCTCAACTAACGGCAATAGATACCGGTTGGAATAATGGATATTACCTTATCGCGTATCACAATGATTGTCCCGGAAATACGGTTAAACATAATAAATTAATGTATGCATGTCCTCCCATTATTGGCATAGCATCTCCCTCTTCCGATTTGCAAGGAAACACACCGATATATTGCAACTGGTCTCCTTTCGATTTTGATGGCGGAAATGGACAAAACACCAGAGCATGGGATAGTTGTGTATGGCGATTAGGCAACGACTATCATGACACCAATGGAATATATCATCCTCAAACACTCATACTGCCAACCAATTCAAATCCTCGCGGAGAAATACATCCCCAAAATCAATATCAATACGATTCCTTAGGCGGACTTCGCATGCTCAAAGAACATAAAGGAAAATTATTTGTTACCTTATGGGCTATGAACGATAATCGTAATGGAAACAATCGCTGCGGCTTTTGTGTTGATTCCGTTAAACAAGAAATCAACATTTCAATAGCTTCTCTAAAACTCAGAGCCTTAGACATTGACAGTTCAATGATACATGAAATTTGCGAAGATCAAACGCTTCTGTTTTATGACTCAAGCTATGCTTCCGACGAAATTTATGCTTGGGGATTATCGGTTTGGGATAGCTTACGCAATATGCATTACAGTACTGCCGAAATGATGAATAATACGAAACAGGCATTTACCCATCCAAATAACGGCAAACCCTCTTCCGATACCATTAATCACGTTTCCAATGCGTTCAGATATATGTTTACGGATGCAGGCACTTACTATATTTATTTGAAAGATACTTCGCGTTTCGGCTGTGGCATGAACAATCCTTCACATCCTCCTTTTATTAACGAACATATTGGACCCTATGAAAACCGAACCGATACCCTGCGTTTAGTAGTAAATCCAAAAAGTATTCCGGCTTTTACATCCAACTCTCCTATTTGTTTTAAAGATACACTCTATATCACCGATTCTTCTTATACCTTACCTCCTTTTGAAAATTTACGCATAACCAATTATTTATGGCGTATTGGTACATTACAAGACACCACTCAAAATCCGAAATTCAATGTAAATTCGCCGGGTTTATATGGATTAAGCCTTAAAATCACCAATGAAAAAGGCTGTGATACAAGCTTTGTTACGGTAAACCCTATCACTGTCATGGGACTTAAGGTATCTTTTACAACGCCTAATTTACCCCCCCCAAATAACAGAAAAGTATGTAATAAAGAAAATGTTATATTCAAAAACTCGTCTTCTTATTATAGCCTTACCTATAACACAATGATTCCTTTAACTCCATCCACTTCAGGACTCGCTTATCTATGGATTTTTGATAAAAAAGATACGGTAAGGAGCTTGAATGCACAACATACATTTAATGTGGACTCATCGTGTTGGGTACATATTTCATTGACAATTACCGATATGAACGGATGCACCAACTCATATACCGATTCAATTTGGGTAATTAGACCTCATTCCGAATTTATTTCGGGCATACATGAATCAAACTGTCCGCAATTAAATGTACACTTTCAGGATTTGTCTTACGCTATGGATTTAAGCAAAGCTTCTTATAAATGGGATTTTGGTGATACCCTTAACGCAAATTATACTATATCCTATTTAAAAAATCCCGTTCACACCTACCCTTACGCCGGTACATATAGTGTAAAGCTAATCGTTACCGATGAATTCGGCTGTACCGATACCATGATTAAACCTAACTATGTTAAAGTAGGCGGTCCTTTTGGTACGTTTCATAATGATACTGCCGAAGGTTGTGTCCCTTTGAAAGTAATATTTTCCTTTTCTATCAACAATGCCGATACGTTCTATATTTTTTATGGAGACGGCTCATCTGATATGAACACGTTCATAGGTGCTCCTATGAAACATACGTATACCTCCCCGGGTCAGTTTATACCATTTATGCAACTGATTAAGTGGGATTTTAATTATAATACGGGACGTTTTGAAAAATGTGTACAAGGTTTCGCTTTAAACGACACTATAAGTGTTTTGCATTTTAAACCTGATTTCAGTATCGAAAACAGCCATCAAGACATCTTGACAAATGGTGCAAAAGCACTAAACATCAACGATTCTGCATACTTTAACGATAAATCTGAAATCCTTCCGGCATCCATACCCGTTTCGTATAGATGGAATTTCGGCGATGGTCAATCAAATTCAAGTTTAGTATACAATCTATCCCATCAATACAATGACACAGGAATATATCTTGTTGAATTACAGATTCAACACAAATCTTGTGTTACTAAGAAAGTACATACGCTTAGGGTGGATTATCCCGATAATGTAATTGAACCCAAAGGAAACAGTTCGCTTTTTATATACCCCAATCCGGTTCAATCGCAACTTTATATTCAATCCGATATGAGTATTGAATCTGTAGAAATTATTGATTTATTGGGAAAAATCGTTATTAAAAGCAACTATAATCTTAAATGTATTGATGTTTCACAATTGAATAAAGGTGTGTATTTTATCCGAATTAAAACCGAAAATAATACCATTAATAGAAAAATTATCAAAATATAAACCTGAAAAAAACTTTTCATTCAATGCCCATGTTTTACGACATAAAAACATGTCATTACCCACTCCAAACCTCCTCTAAAGGGAGGTTTGGCAGTATATTTGCTTCTTAAAATACACATTAAATTATCCTAAATATGCAACGTAAAAATATATTTACTTTATAAATAACTACTTTGTAACTGACATAAAAAGAAAAAAAGTATCTTTGCAGACGTTTAACAACACACATTCATTTTATACTAAACATTTATATTTTAATATTTTGAATCAATTCAATTAATGAAAACCGTTATCAATACTTCCAAAAAACAATATATTATCTTATCTTTAATTTTATTAAGCTGCATGACCGATATTTTTGGGCAAGAAAAATTAAGTGTACAAGCTCGAAAATTTGTAACAGCCTCTACCGGAGTAATTGTTTGTTCTGTCATAGATGAAAACGGACAAGCTCTTGAATATGCAACTATTACTGTTTTAAATCCTAATGATTCTTCCGTCATAACAGGCAGTATAACCAACGAAAAAGGATATTGTTTTGTGGATGCCGTTCCATGGGGATCTTATATTGTTAGAATCAGTTATATAGGATACGCAAATAAATATATGTCTGCAGTAACGCTTTCCAGGACGACTCCGGTATATGAATTATTAAAACAGAAAATGTCGCCTAATCAAAAAATGATTGAAGGAGTTACCATTAAAGCACAAAAAGAAATGATTCAAACCAATTTGGACAAAAAAGTGTTTAATGTAGACAAAAGTATTGCATCCGAAGGTGTTACTTGTTTAGAAGTATTAGAAAACATACCTTCAGTCAGCGTTGATGTTGAAGGAAATGTTTCGCTGAGAGGTAGCTCAAGTGTAAGTATTCTCGTTGACGGTCGCCCCACTAATCTTACATTGGATCAAATACCTTCGAGTATGATAGAAAGTATTGAATTGATTACTAATCCATCTGCCCGTTTTGAACCTGACGGCGTTTCGGGTATTATTAATGTAGTGCTAAAAAAGAAAAAAGAAAGCGGCTTAAACGGCATGATTACCTTAGGTTCCGGTGTAAGCAATATGGATTCTTCTTTTTATTTCGGCAAATATAATGTATCGGCAAACATCAATTATCGCTACAACAAAGTTAATGTTTTTGCCAATTATGATTTTAGAACACGAAATCACAATAATTACAGCACCTTAGATAGAACTTCCATTTTTAATGGTGACACCAATTATTTTTCTCAATTATCAGAAAGTAACAGCAACAACCAATCCCATAACCTTCGAACAGGTTTGGATTATTTTATCAATAAACAAAACACCCTTTCATTTAATGTAACTTACACAAACAATGATCGTTCTAACGTTTCTAATACCAATAGTAAATCAGGTACAAACAGTGAGGATACGTTTACTAAAAAATACCTATTAAGCAACAAACGTAATTTTGACAATCAAAATTTAAGTACTAATCTTTTCTACAAACATCTTTTTACCAAACCGGGAAGGGAATTAAGTGTTGATATGTATTATACGCGCATGTCGGGCAGCAATGAATTGATGAGTATCGAAGACTACACCCTTCCGGTTGACAGAAGCAATTACTATAACAACGCCATTACACGTGGAAATAATCAATTTATTACAACTCAAATCGATTTTGTTTCTCCTATCGGAAACGGCGGTCGAATTGAAACGGGTTATAAATTATCCATTCGCTTTACCGAACAGGAAT
This sequence comes from uncultured Lentimicrobiaceae bacterium, assembly GCA_964480685.1. Classification (GTDB taxonomy): domain Bacteria; phylum Bacteroidota; class Bacteroidia; order Bacteroidales; family WCHB1-69; genus UBA5266. Next base: position 7,909 of record CAYZQG010000008.1, on the reverse strand, counting down.
ATCATCAATATACCGGTAATAATCCGGATAGTTTAACCGAAAATATTTCGAATGCAAACAATTACGATTACGATGAATATATAAACGCTTTATATTTCATCTACTCCAATACAATTAAAGATAAGTTCAAATATCAAATCGGTTTACGCGGCGAATTGGCAAATAATGCTTTTTACCTTCGTAATCTGGATACTACCAGCCGTAGCATGTATCCTCATGTTTTCCCCACGGTACATTTGGTCTATGAATTTAATAAAAAACATTCCATTTCATTAAGTTACAGCATGCGTGTACAACGACCGAATATTTTTCAATTAAATCCTTACATCGACAACTCCGACCGTTTCAACTTATCAAAAGGGAATCCCAATTTAAAACCCGAACTGACCAATTCGGTTGAACTCGGTTATCAATTTTATATCGAAAAAACAAGCATCACCACCAATCTTTTCTACCGACATCGTTATCAAATGATTACTAAATACACGGAATTATTAAACGATTCGGTCAGTATGACATCGTATCAAAATTTCGATCAAGCGCAATCCTACGGTATTGAATTAAATTATATGCAAACTATTTTTAAATGGTGGAAAACCAATGTAAGCGGAAGTTTTTACCAAACACTTATCGACAGCAAACAAACCATGGTTGATGCTAATCTTTTAGATGATTGGAGTTGGAACATTAAAGGATCCTTTAATTTCACTTTACCAAAAGATTTTGATATTCAACTTTCCGCCAATTATCGTTCGCCTATGATTACAAGCGGCAGTATGAGCGGTTTCGGATGGGGTGACGGTAGCGGACAAGGACGCATGGAAGAACAATGGAGCATGGATTTTGGATTGAAAAAACTATTTTTGAAAAAAACTTTAATTTTAAGTATTCGTATCAGCGATATTTTTGCAAGCCGTACAAGCCGCATTAACACCTTTGGAAGTGATGATGTTTCGAGTTTTAACGCTTACAGCTTTCGCAAAAACGATAGTCGTCAATTATATATTTCACTCTCTTATAAAATCAACAACTACCGTTCAAAAAAGAATAGCTATAGCAATGAATTAGAAGACACTTTTGACGATTAAAATATGAAAACAAAGCATTTTAACATCTTATTATATCTCTGTATGGCAAGCATCATACTTTTTGCTTCGTGCAGAGACATTAAAACATTCCCTATCATTCCTTATATAGAATTTGATTCGTTTACCAAGATCAATAATGGCACCAACAAAGACAACAAAGGAATTCTATCCATTTATTTTACCGATGGTGACGGCAATATCGGATTGGAAGAAGATGAAAACGATACGTCGTATAACTTCTTTATGAATTACTTTGAAAAACAAAACGGAAGCTGGGTAAAAGTTGATTTCCCTTCGAGTGCAAATTTTCGTTTACCTATCCTTAACACTTCCGATGAAGAGCAATCGTTAGAAGGTACGATTGAATTGGAAATCTTTTTCAATAACCCTCTTTCTATTTACGATACGATTCAATTTGAATGCTGGTTGTTCGACCGCGACGGCAATCAAAGCAATCATGTGTTTACTTCTCCAATCATAGTACGCAAATAAAATAATTTTTATATGAAAATCAAGATATTCATTCTATTTCTATTCACCTTATCTACACAATTGCAGGCTCAAGAATTTCATTACGTATTGAAGGATGTTACCCATAAAAGTGTCCGTACGGGAGCCGATAGAACCGAATTTTACATTCCCCTTTTAAAAAACAAACGCGTTGCCGTTTGTGCCAATCACACCTCTACTATCGGTAATATAAATTTGGTTGATAGTTTAATAGCTTTAAAAGTCAGTGTAGTAAAAATATTTTGCCCCGAACACGGGTTCAGAGGTGAAGCCGAAGCCGGAAAGAAAGTGAACAACAGCATTGATAAAAAGACCGGATTGCCCATTGTTTCTCTTTATGGCGAGCATCGAAAACCGGATAGCAACGATTTAAAAGGTGTTGACCTTATTATCTTCGACATTCAAGATGTAGGTGCCAGATTTTACACTTATATTTCTACCTTACACTACCTTATGGAAGCCGCTTCTGAAAACAATGTTGTTGTTATGGTCTTAGACCGTCCAAACCCAAACGGATATTGGGTGGATGGACCTGTTTTGAAAAAAGAATTTGCATCTTTTATCGGTATGGATCCCGTTCCCATGGTACACGGCATGACGGTGGGTGAATATGCTAAAATGCTTAACGGAGAAAAATGGCTCCCTAACGAAAAACAATGCCTTTTACAAGTAATTACCATGCAAGGCTATCACCATACTTTTCGGTATCAATTACCTACTCCACCCTCACCTAATCTTTCGAGCATGACTGCCATTTATCTATATCCTACGCTTTGTCTTTTTGAAGGTACTCCTTTAAGCATCGGACGTGGAACCGATAAACCTTTTTGCGTTGTCGGCTATCCCGATTGCCCGATTGGAAATTATTATTTTAAACCTAAAAACATTCCTCATGTTGCTACCGATGTACCCTTTAAAAATAAAAAATGTACAGGCTACGACCTCATGACCTTAGGCAATGTAATAATGAAAAATAAAAACTTCATTAACATTGATTTAATTATTGAAATGTATACTAATTATCCCGATAAAAATGCCTTTTTTACCCCATTTTTCGATAAATTAGCCGGTAGCGATACGCTCCGCAAACAAATTATCGAAGGGAAAACCGCCGAAGAAATTCGCGAATCTTGGCAAGAAGAATTAAAGACCTTTAAACAAATACGAAAAAAATATTTACTTTACGGCGATTTTGAATAAGAAAAGATGTATAAACATGCAATTACTTCCATTTTATAACGTTTTTCTTACTAACCGAATATAACCATGATAGACCTTTTTAAACATATAGACATCAATATCTTATTGTTCATCAATGGTCTTCATACTCCTTTCTTGGATGTTTTACTTTATTGGATGACAAAATTTTGGTTTTGGATTCCTTTTTTCAGTTGGGTTATCGTGTTTATTATTAAAAAATACAAAAAAAGACTATGGATTATCCTTCTTATTTGCTGCATGTCTGTAGCTTTATCGGATCAAAGTTCGGTTGCTATCAAGAACCATGTTAAACGTTTGCGTCCAAGTCATTCGCCTGTTTTGTCCGAACAATTGCATTTGCATACGTTTGCCAATGGGAAGATTTACCGTGGCGGCAACTATGGCTTTGTATCCTCACACGCTGCCAACAGTTTTTCTATCATGGTTTTACTTATCTTTTTCCTTGCCCCTTTCACCAAACATGCTTGGTGGATATTCCCTGTTTGGGCATGTACCTTTTGTTTAACCAGAATCTATTTAGGCGTTCATTATCCTTCCGATATTATAGCCGGAGCCTTGCTGGGATTATGCTGCGGCGGCTTTTTAATCGCCTTATACAAACTGATATTGTTTATCATACAAAAGAAAAAAAAACCAATTCGTATCTATAAAAAGGAAATCAACTCTACCAATACATGGATAAAAAACCGTCTTTCTCAAAAAAAATATTTCCCCGAATTATCGGCGGTTTATACCGGTTTTCAAACAAAAGGTCGCGGGCAACAAACACATATATGGGAAAGTGAAAAAGGGAAAAACGTGTTAATGAGCATAGTGTTATATCCTCCTCTTCATCCCTCCCGGCAATTTCTTATTACCGAATGGATATCGTTGGCTATATACGATTTTCTAACACTTGATTTACAACTTGAATCGGTATTCATAAAATGGCCCAACGATATCTATGTGAAACATAAAAAAATTGCCGGCATCCTAATCGAAAACACCCTTGAAAGCACACAAATAAGACATTCCATAGTTGGAATCGGGTTAAATGTAAACCAGCTACACTTCCCCGATTCGATACCCAACCCTACTTCGCTCAGACTTGAAACCCACAAAACCTATTCCGTAAAAAAAACAATTGAAAAAATTATTGCACATATTCAACTATGGATGAATAAAGATGAAACAATGATTCATCAACGCTATTTGTCTCATATCTATACAAAACATATTTTCAGAAATTACTACATTCCGACTACACAAGAAAGCATACGCATGAAAATTGTGGACGTCAATCCCGAAGGAGTATTACAAACCGAAACGGAAGAAGGAACTCCGAGAAGTTTCTATTTTCATCAAATACACTATATAATCGAATGAATGCAATAACAGGAATTATTACTACCTTAAACGAAGAAGAAAACATCGTTGATTGTATAAAATCGTTACAATTAATATGTAATGAAATCATTGTCGTTGACTCTCTCAGTACCGACAATACCGTAACACTTGCCGAAAATTCGGGAGCAAAGGTCTTTTTACAATCCTATTTAGGCGATGGCATTCAAAAAAACTTTGGGTTACACTTTGCTTCCAATACCTGGGTTTTCAGTTTAGATGCCGACGAACGAATATCTCCCGAATTGGCAAACGAAATCAATAAATTAGATTTAGAAAACTCACGTTACGAAGCATTTGCCGTTAAACGAAAAAACTTTATCGGCAGTCGTTGGATTAAAGTATGTCGCTGGTATCCCGATTATTTAATTCGTTTATACCGACCGGATAAAACACAATTTCTCCATGTAAAACAGCATGCATCCGTCCCATCAAAAAATTTTAAAAAACTCTCACACGCAATTATTCATTTCCGGTATAAAAATATAGGCGAAGTATTTGGCAAACCTGCCAGAAATTATAGCTCGAGAGGAGCAAAAATCTTATTTGAACAAGGGAAAAAAGCCAATAGCTTATCACCGATTTTACACGGAAGTATGGCATTCTTAAGTAATTATTTTTTACGTGCCGGCATTTTCGGTGGAATAGACGGTCTTTCTTTGTCCATTGCCATTGCCGTTAACAGCTATTTGAAATATGCTAAACTTCTCGAATACCAAAGAGACCCGAAAGTGCTTAACGCCGAAGATTTTAATTCGGTTTGGTAAAAATATGCCTTTTTATTTCCTCCCTTAAAAGTGATAAGCCCATCAGCCGTCAGCTTTTGTGTTGCGAGTAGTGTGTTCCCTGTACCGAAAAAAGTTTTTTGGGAGCGATGGAACACCGATAACTCGGATACTACTGATTTACAAGGATTGTTTCTTACCACATTTAAGAGAGACCTAACAGGTTTTAAAAACCTGTTAGGTCTTAAAAAATACAAATAAATTAAATCGGTTTAAAATGTTTGTTTAATGTAACTCTCTCGCCCACTGTAAGCCTCCCCTTTATTCGTTTAGCTAATTATTTTTTATATAAGGTACTCATGCTTTACGCTTCGCTCCAAGTGGGGAGATGTAGAGTGGCTTTAAATTTTTTAAAATTTTATCTCTCATACTCAACCCTTTTCTTTTCTCCTCCCCTTTGGGGAGGTGGGAGGGGCTGTTTGTTTTCTTTTTTTAGTTATTTTTGCTTCCGAAAATAACAAAGATAAAGAGTAAGTAGAAGGAGTTGTTTTCAAGGAAATAAATAAAACATGCGTAAACACATCCATTATACGATGATTAACGAAGATTCTAAAGATAGAATTTACGAATTATGGATTTTAATTACGTAAAATATATGTTATGCCTAATTAATCCAAAGCATACAGTAACAGGATTATAAGAAACATTTGAATTTATAATATCACAAAATACAATAATTCAACATATTATAATTTATTTTAAAAATATAATAATTAATACCGTTTTATATCGAATATTTGTAATATATTTGCAAATATTATTAATTAATCCATTTTTGTCATGATACTATCATTGAAAATTGAAAATTTTAGGTCTATAAAAGAACCTTTATATCTAAAATTTATTACAGAAAAACGATTACAAGGAGAAGATTTACCATACAACACTTTCATGGAATCTGGCAATGAAATGCTGAGAAGTTTAGTTATATATGGTCGAAACGCTGCCGGAAAAAGTAATCTAATAATGGCTTTTAAAGCTTTATCATACTTAATTGAAAAATCGGATACATTTAAACATGATAAAAAATTAGCCCCATATGAGCCATTTCTTTTCGATACTAAAAATAAGGAAAAACCTGTAAAGTTTGAAGTAGAATTTTTAGGAATTGAAAGTAAAATCAAATACATTTATATTATCGAAATTGGTGAAGATGAAATAAAAAAAGAAAGTTTATTTTTTTATCCAGAAGGTGTAATTTCGAAATTATACGAAAGAATTGAGAATAAAATTTCATATGGCGATTATTATAAAGGTACAAAAAAAGCTATTGAAGACGATTTATTGAAAAATCAATTGTTTTTATCAAAAGCATCTCGGAATAAGGTTAAATATTTAGATGAAGTATATTTATTTTTTACACGTAATTTAAGTATCGTAACTGTTCATGATACAGAATACGATAATATTATAATTCAGAGTTTTGCTAAATTGACAAATGAAAACCAAAAATTAAAAGCAAATGTTTTAGAACTTTTGCAAGCAGCAGATACAAGTATTTTGGATTTTAATATTAAGGAAAATGATTTAAAACTTCCGGAAGACATATCTGATAAACTCAAAGAAAAATTACTGGAAAGCTTTAAATTCGACATTCATACCGTACATACCCTTTTTGAAAATGGTCAGGAAATAGGAAAGACTTCAATTAAATTAGAAAAAGAATCATTTGGTACAAAGAAATTTTTGGCAATTGGAAGTTTAATATTGAGTACATTAGATAATGGCGGTATAATTGTTATTGATGAATTAGACAAAGGATTACATCCTTTATTAACCAAACTACTAATTAGTTTATTCAACAGTAAAAATAATAATCCTAAAAATGCTCAATTGATTTTTGCAACCCACGATAGTACATTGTTAGATAATGATATATTCAGGCGCGACCAAATTTGCTTTGTAGATAAAGAATATGAAGGTGGCAGTATTTTGTATAAATTAAGCGATATTAAAGGTGTTAGAAAAGATATTCCAATTGACAAATGGTATTTATCCGGTCGTTTTAAAGCAATTCCTGTAACAAGTGAAGTAAATCTTAAATTTTAAGACGATGATAAATATAAGTAAAAGAATATTAATACTTTGTGAAGATGAGAAATCATCAAAAATATATTTTGAATCTTTTAAAAAAGATGAAAAATTAAAAAGAAACTTATCGTCTGTTACAATTGATGTTTTTCATCCTAAAAATCATGACCCGGTTGGTTTGATAACAAAAGCAAAGGAATTGAAACATAAAGCTAAACGTGAACGAAATCAATATAACGAAGTTTGGATAGTTTTAGATAGAAATGGGCATGTTAATATCGATCAAGCTCTCATCACTGCCAGAGATAATAAAATAAATGTTGGATTGTCAGTAGTTTGCTTTGAGTTTTGGATATTGTTTCATTTTGAGAAAACAACAAAGTCTTTTCCTAAATGTGATGACGTTATTAGCTACATTAAAAAGAAATACATTCCTAATTATGATAAAAAGATAAATTATTATGACCTTTTAAAGGATAAAATTACAGAAGCAATAAATAATGCGGAATGGTTACAGAAACAAGTTAGTAATGATATGGAAAATGGTGTTAAAATACAAGATTTGCCTTCTTATACAAATGTACATTTGTTAGTTAAAAAATTGATACAACCTGATAAAATTCTGAAAATATAGGCATAACATATGGTAGAGCGTTCATTGCTTTTTTTGTAGGCAGATGTGCAAACTTAAAAACTTTGTGCAAGAAAGGGACATTTGTGCGTAACCGAACATTTGTGCCTTGAAATCCCACAAAAAAAGCAACGACGCCTATCATTTTTCGTTAAAGGCAAACAAACATCCTCTCCCATTCGCCACATCGGTCTTATTCGAGTTTTATTCCTAAACCTATTCGTCCGTTTGCTCCGGAATAATCAGGAGAAGTAAAGTAG
>CAYZQG010000007.1:0-21931 GCA_964480685.1 uncultured Lentimicrobiaceae bacterium | reverse complement strand
CCATTTATCAATGTAAATTCTTTATTTTCAATTGTTAATTGATTGTTGCAGGGATTAGGAAATAGTTTAACATTTAAATCCGATTTAAGAATATTAATACGATTTGGTATTTCGGGGGTTCTAAATACTATTCCGGATTCACCGGAAATATAAAAAGTAGAATCACCCCATCCGTCTATATCATATAAAATAGCATCTCCATGCTTATAATTGCCCATGGAGTTAGAATCAAAATAATTGTACCAAGTTTTACCTCTATCTTCGGTTTTAAATACATTAGAAAAACATTCATCATTCGTTGTTACGCCAAAGCTTAATATACATCCCATTTTATTTGAAAGATATTTTACTCGAATTATCTCTCCTGAAATTTCTTTCCAAAGTGGAACAAGATCATTCTTAACCCTATAAGAGTTAAAACCATCTGATGAATACAAGAAGCCCATCTCTACCATGTATATTTCACCGGTATCTTTACTTGAAAAATACATATCCACTGAAAAAGCATTATTTGGTAATACCACTATTTCTTCCCATGAATTTCCAAAATTTTCTGTTTTATAAATTATTAATGAATCCATAAAAAACCGATTTATACTGGCAATATATCCAATATTATCTTTAAAAAAGAAAGATTTTATATCAGAGGATAAAGACAAACACTCTTTCCATGTATTTCCTCCATTTGTACTTTTCATTAATTTCCCTGATTTAAAGTTCATAATGTATAATGAATCCGCATCTATAAGGAAAATATTGTCAATTCTTCCCATATCTCCTATTGGTAACTTTGTCCAAGTTTCTCCTCCATCTGTAGTTTTTAAAAGTATTCTGTTTGATTGGTAATCCTTACCTCCAATATAACCAATATTTTTATTGGCAAATCTAACAACATGTAATTCATATAAAATACTGAAATTCTTTTGAGTCCAACTAAGCCCTCCATCTGTAGTTTTTAGAATTGTACTACTATCTCCACAAACAATAACCGTGTTTTCACTAAGGCATGCCACACTATATAAATTTAATGTACAGCCTGTATTTAAACATCCCCACTGTGCTTGACCTGATAAACTTTCAATAATTATTATAGCAAAAAGACCTATTTTCAATATATTTTTTTGAAAAATTCTTTTTATTGTTTTCATACTCATTGGATTTAAAATTAAAAATTTGATTTGAGTAGTCTGATTTATTGTTTAATAAATTTCTTTGTGATTTTTCCGTTCTCTGTTTCCACTTCCATAAAATACATTCCATTTTGTAAATCGTGTATATCTAAGGTCGTATGTGTTGTGTTTATAGAAAAACGTTTTACTTCCTTCCCCAACAAATCATATATTCGAGCATTTTTCAGTATACTTTTTTCATTTTCTACGATTAATTGATAGGAAACGGGATTGGGATATACTTTTAACATCTCCAAAGAATTAGTTTCAGAAATCGAAACATCATAATCGCATCCCTTAACCTGAAAGATAGAATCGGTGTAATAGGTTAATACCGAATCGGAATAACACCGAAGACCTCGAAACACCGAAAAATCACAAGCTCCATCTTCGGGATAAAAACCTTCTTTACTGCCTATAAATTCTATAATAGGACCCGAAAAAGAATAATGAGAATTGCCTAAAATACTAATGAATTGAACACGAACGTTTATACCTGAAATCGGATACGTAACTATCGAATCAATGCGAATTAAAACCGAATCATACCCTATCGTTTGATTGAATGTAGAAAAAAAATACATGGTATACGATTCACCGGCTTGTTTGCTGAAATCGAAATAAGGTTTAAAATTACTATCTAAATATTGATATACGATATTTTGTGCCGAATCATAATAGAATATATTCTCCGTTTTACATGCCGAACAACCTGAAGAGCCTTTTATTATTACGGCTTTATTTCCTTGTATCGTAGTATCCCGCACGACATATACCGAAGAAACTAACGTTCTCCCTTCGGTAGGAATATAGGTAGAATAGGTCCATTCGGAACCAAGCGGAAACCAAGTTTGTGCATCAAGTTGTATGCTTGACAAAAACAAACAAATAATTAACGTAAATGCTTTTTGTTTCACGTTTATAAAATTTACTTTTTTCATTCTAATTTGATTTAAAAATTTACAGTACCCTCATCCATTTTTTACAACCCCTTTAATAACCTAATTTTTTGCAAAGTTAAACATTATTTTTAATAGTAAACAATCTCTTATAGCAAATTATTTATATATTGTAATTCAATATAATAGTATATGTAAACAAAAAATATTCACCTCTTTGTTTTTATTTTCATTGTATTTATTGGAAGAATATGGATTGCTACATTAATTTTATTATTAAATCCATTATTTAGAATTTTGTTTTTTTATCATTATTGTCCGATAAAAACATATAGATGCTTAGCTTAGCTTCACTTCTTTATATTCAATAATATATGTTTAAAATAAGGGAATGTTTCCTTTTTTTTCTTCACACAAATGAAACATTGTCTTTACAGAAATGTAATAACAAAGCATCACTTTTGCAGCAAAGAAAAAAAAGACATACAGTGAAAAAGTTTTTCGAGAAAATCATACAAGGAATGCTGACAGTGAGTGGGTTTGTAACCAGCATTATCATTTTGTTAATCGTATTGTTTTTATTTACCGAAGGAGCCGGATTGTTTACCAAACCCAAAGTAGAAGACGGCTATGAAATTGTAATAAATAAAAAAAATGCAGTCAAACAATTAACGGCTGAGCAAGTCAAAGATATTTTCGATGGTAAAGTTACCAATTGGAGTGAATTGGGTGGAAAGAATCAAGACATTTTGCTCTTTCGATTAAACGACATTTCCAATTACTTTACCGATGAAGAACTCGGAGCACAATTAGAGTATGTCCCTGCCAAAATATCGCAGTTAATATCACAACACGAAGAGATAATCGGTTTTGTGCCTAAAGAATATATAAAAAGCGATTTTTCGGGAAAATGTGTTGACATGGGCAAAGTAAAATTTAAGGATGTTTTATTCGGCAAAGAATGGATACCAACGGCAACTCCAATTCCTTTTTTCGGAATTTTACCTTTGATAACGGGCACTTTATGGGTTAGTTTAGTTGCTATCTTGATTGCCTTACCTTTTGGTGTAGCGGCAGCCATTTATTTGGCGGAAATCGCCAATCATAAACTACGAGACATTTTAAAACCGGTCATCGAATTATTATCCGGCATTCCATCGGTAGTATATGGTTTCTTTGGATTGATAGTTATTGTTCCATTGGTTCAAAAAGTTTTTCACTTATCGGTAGGAGAAACCGGTTTAACGGGAAGTATTGTATTAGCAATCATGGCACTTCCTACAATAATTACCGTATCGGAAGATGCTATGCGAAATTGTCCGCGTGCCATGCGGGAAGCCAGTTTGGCATTGGGTGGCAGCAAATGGCAAACCATCTATAAAATTGTGATTCCTTATTCCGCTTCGGGCATAACTTCGGCAATTGTGTTAGGCATCGGACGAGCCGTTGGTGAAACGATGGCGGTATTAATGGTAACGGGTAATTCGGCAGTCATTGCAACCGGCATCCTTCAACCGTTACGAACCATTCCGGCAACCATAGCCGCCGAATTGGGCGAAGCTCCGGCAGGAGGCGTTCATTATCAATCTCTTTTCTTATTGGGAATCATACTATTCCTGATAACACAGATTATTAATTCAAGTGTAGAATATGTTTCGGCAAAAAATAAAATGTAGGGGTATGGATCAAACATTAAAAAAACGACGTAATCAACAAGTTGCTTTCAGTTTAGTAACAGTCTTAACGTATATGATTGTTTTAGTGTTGATATTTATATTGGCATTTATTATTATCCGAGGAATAGGTGTTATTAATTGGGAATTTCTCAGCACTCCTCCTACCGACGGTATGACAGGTGGCGGTATTTTACCTGCCATTGTTGGTACGTGTTATTTAATTGCAGGCAGTTCGCTCTTTGCTTTTCCTATCGGAATTATGAGTGGTATTTATATGAACGAATATGCACCCAAAGGCAAACTCGTTCGTTTTATTCGTATGATAACTAATAATTTAAGTGGTATTCCTTCGATTGTATTCGGATTATTCGGGATGTCGCTTTTTGTAAATAAACTTGAATTTGGCGATTCGATTGTTGCCGGCTCGTTAACCTTAGGCATTTTATGTTTGCCGATTGTCATTCGAACAACCGAAGAAGCCCTAAAAGCCATTCCCGACAGTTTCCGTGAAGGAAGTTATGCCTTGGGAGCTACAAAATTACAAACTATTCGCCGGGTAACATTGCCCATGGCATTGCCCAATATAACAACCGGACTTATCCTTTCGGTTGGGCGTGTTTCGGGCGAAACGGCACCGATACTTTTTACCTGTGCGGCTTATTTTCTTCCGCAATTACCTCACAGTGTTTTAGATCAATGTATGGCATTGCCGTATCATTTATATGTGTTGACTACCAGCGGAACCGATCTCGAACTCCAACGCCCTATTGCTTACGGTACGGCATTGGTGCTTATTGCTATTGTTTTGGTGGTAAATATTACTGCCACCATCATTCGTAAATATTTTGCCAACAAAGTGAAGATGAATTAATTTTTGAATATGAACAAGATAGAAGTTAAAGACGTAGATTTTTATTATGGCAATTTTAAAGCCTTAAATAATATTACACTCGATATCGAAGAAAAAAAAGTGGTGGCTTTTATTGGACCTTCGGGGTGCGGAAAATCAACATTCTTACGTATTTTCAATCGAATGAACGATTTAATTCCCCTAACTCGATTAACGGGAAGTGTAAAAATTGATAACATTGATATTTATCAAAAAGGAATCAATGTAGATGAATTGCGTAAAAAGGTAGGAATGGTTTTTCAACGTCCCAATCCGTTTCCAAAAACCGTTTTCGATAATGTAGCGTATGGACTTTCTGTAAATGGTGTGAACGACAAGAATTTTATCAAAGAAAAAGTTGAAGAGTCTTTGCGTGGAGCCGCTTTATGGGAAGAAGTAAAAGACAAGTTAAAAGAATCGGCATTTGCTTTATCGGGAGGACAACAGCAACGTTTATGCATTGCTCGTGCCTTAGCCATTTCGCCTTCGGTTATATTGATGGATGAACCCGCTTCGGCATTAGATCCGATTTCAACCGCTAAAATCGAAGAGTTAATTTGGGAATTGAAAAGAACATATACCATTGTTATTGTAACACATAACATGCAACAAGCCGCTCGTATCAGCGACAAAACAGCTTATTTCTATCTGGGTGAAATGATAGAATATGATGACACTAAAATTATTTTTACGAATCCGAAAAAAGAATCGACACAAAATTATATCACAGGACGTTTCGGTTGATTTTTTGATATTTATTTAAAATTCATATTATTATGGTAAAGTTTATTGAAATTGAACGCAGTCAAATAAAACAAGATGTAAACGATATGTTTGTCTTGGTAACCAAACAAATGGATAATGCTTGTACTTGTTTATTAACAATGGATAAAGGAATAGCATCGCAAGTAATTGTTTTTGAACATAAAGTAAATTCATTTGAATTAAAAATAACCAAAGAAATCGAAGATTATATTGCTTTGTATAATCCGGTAGCTATTGATCTTCGTTTTATGCTTTCCATGTTGCAAATGACGATGGATTTGGAGCGTATCGGTGATTATGCCCGCAGCGTAGCACGCTTTGTAAAAGAAAGTGAGCTTCCCGAATTGCATCCCGAATTGGTTGAAAAAACACAATTGGAAAAAATGATTCGTCAAATATTATTAATGTTGAAAACTATGCAAATTGCTTTTAGTGAAGATAATATTGATTTGGCACATTCTATCTTTGAAAAAGATGACTTGATTGACCAAATTCGAACTCGTTCCATTGATATTCTTGCCGATAGCATTGTAAATCAAAGTCCTTATGCCTCACCTAAAGTATGTCTATTATTGCAGGATATTTTCCGAAAATTGGAACGTACCGGCGACCATATTACCAACATGGCAGAAGAGTTTATCTTCTATTTAGACGCCAAAGTATTGAAACATCAAAAGAAAAATTAATAGTCAATTATTTTAAAAGTAAATTTAAAAAGCTTAAAATAAATGTTTTCAGCTTTTTTTAATGGTAAATTCAAATTCCAATCCCGATGGTTCATGTTTTTTAGCAGAAATAGTTCCACCGTGAAGCATCAACGCATTTTTCACCACAGCAAGTCCGAGTCCGGTTCCTCCCGATTTGCGTGAGCGTCCTTTATCAACACGATAAAAACGCTCGAATAAGCGAGGCAAATGTTCTTCGTTAACACCTATCCCCGTATCAAAATACCTGAAGTAGCAATACATAGCATCTTCTTGATAGCATTCAACTTCAATAGAAATATCTTTTCCGGCATAGCCAATGGTGTTATCAATTAAATTACGGAAAATAGAATATAATAAAGAAGGATTTCCCAAACATTCCATTTTTTTACCTTCGGTTTTAAGGATTACATTAATATTTTTTTCACTTAACAACAAGTGAACATCCCCTACAACCGAAGAAATAATTTCCGATAAATCAACTGTTTCTTTTACAAACATTTCGGGAGCTTCTTCAATCTTGGTGAGGTTCGAAATATCATACAACAACGAAGAAAGCCGATTGCACTGGGTATAGCTTTTTTGTACAAAACCGTAAACCGTATCCGAAGATAAATCTTTATTGGTGAGAATGGTTTCTAAATAACCTTGAATGCTGCTAACGGGAGTTTTTAACTCGTGAGAAATATTTTGTGTAAGTTGTTTTTTTATAAGCGCTTGTTGTTCTTGTTCTTTCAAAACGCGTTTTTGTTCAATCACCAAATCGCCTTTTGCTTTCATCAACCGATTATATATTTGAATGATATGTTGAGAAATTTCACCTAATTCATTGTTTGGAAATTTTGCCGAATATTCCAGAATTCCTTCTTGGTCGGCACGTGTGGCAAACTCGTTGAGATGATTGATATTTTGTCCCAATTGTTTCATCACAAAAAAGAAAATAAGACTTAATGCAATCATTATCAATATAAAAATCCATACAAAGGTATAATCTATTTTAAGATCATTAATAAGTGTTTTATTATAAGGAATTGCCGAACGAACAATATAGTTATCGCATAAAGTAGCCGCATAAAAATAATATTTCCCGGTTGTTTCCGAATGCCGACGTATATCATACCCACTACCTTGCTGTAAAGCTTCTTGCACTTCTTTGCGATAGAGATGGTTTTCGACGGAAGCCAGGTCTTTTTTTTCGGAGTCGAAAAGTACATTTCCTTTTAAATCAATGATAGTTGTTCGGCAAAAATCTTCAACAATTGCCGAATCATACGACATTCCCTTTTCGATGTTATGATCAACGGTAGTATTATAAACGCTTAATTTTTGCTGGAGAACATCAATTTTATATTGTTTTTCTCTTGAGATAGAAAAGAATATAAAACTAATGCTGATTAACAAAAAAACTAAAATCACCGACCAAAACAAACGGAGATGAAATTGAAAATATACTTTTTTCGATGACATAAACGGAAAGATGTTTAATTTTCAAAACAATATCCGTAACCTAAGCGAGTTACTAAATATTTATCGTATGGAATGATTTTTTTTCGTAAACGGGTAATGTGTACATCAATGGTTCTATCAATAACATAAACATCGTTGTGCCAAATTTTTTCCAACAAGGTTTCGCGATTAAAAACCACATTGGGATGTCCGACAAAAAGTTGTAATAATTCAAATTCTTTTTTGGTTAATGCAATGGGATTGGAATGAACGGTAACTTTTTTACTTTCGGTATCAATAACCAAGTTTTCAAATCGAACAATCTTTTGAGGTTCCGTAGTGGGTTGAATGGGTTGAATACGACGTAATACGGCTTTTACTCTTGCAATCACTTCTTTAATTGAAAAAGGCTTTGAAATATAATCATCTGCTCCAATGTCTAAACCTTCAACCGTATCTTTTTCCGTATCTTTTGCCGTACAAAAAATTATAGGTATGTTTGCCGTTGTTTTACTGTTCTTTAGGATAGAGGCTAACTTAAAGCCCGATATTTCGCCCATCATAACATCTAACAGTAAAAGATGGTAGGAAGAAACATTCATAGTTAACGCTTCTTCTGCCGATAAGGCTGTATCTACTTCATATCCTTCTTTTTCTAAATTAAATTTGAGAATTTCACACAAACTCTCTTCATCGTCAACAACTAATATGCGTGTTTTGTCCATGGTAAATGGTGTTATTTAATTTTGCAAAAATACTAATTATATACTGCGATAAAATTAATTTTATATGAATTTTGTGTTAATTTTTTATGTTGAAAATTTGACGAAATTCATCAATAAACTGAAAAACAGGACAAAACAGATAATTTATGACTACGTATTATAACGAGAAGAAGCGGTAAACAATCCTTCTTTTTCAATTCGGATTAAGCGTTTTTTATACAAATCGCCAACCGCTTTCTTAAAGATTTTTTTACTTACGCCAAACGCATTATTAATTTCATCAACCGATGATTTATCCGTGAGGGGTAAAAATCCTTTGTGGTCATAAATGGCTTGTAAAAGGACAGGGGCAAAATCAACAACTTGATTATATCCTGTTTTATAAAGACTTACATCTATTTTCCCATCAACTCTAACTTGTTTAATATAGGCTGTCAGGATGTCGCCTGGATTGATTTTTTGAAAAACTTCGTTTTTAAAAATAATTCCATCAAACTGTTGGTTAATAATGACTTTATAACCTAAATCACTTATTTTATACATCATTATTTCCACTTTTTCTTGAGGAGAAAAGGGAGGTATTTCTTTGGAAAAGAAATGTTCGATTTTAGCAGAAGCTACAATACGTTTGGTTTCTTGGTCAAGATAAATGTAAACCATGGCTTTTTCGCCTTCTTTTAATTTTATTTTTTGTTCGCGAAAAGGGACAAGGAGATTCTTGGGCAAACCCCAGTCAACAAAAGCACCGATTTGATTAACGGCAACAACTTCCAAATAAGCAAAATCACCTACTTGAGCATAAGGAATTTCGGTTGTAGCAATGAGTTTATCTTCCGAATCGCGGTAGATAAAAGCATCGATAGAATCGCCTACATGAATTTGTGATGGCACATACCGTTTAGGCATTAAAATTTCACCGTCTTGTCCGGCGTCGAGGTAAATGCCGAAATCTAATTGTTTAGTAACGGTTAAGGTATTATTTTTTCCGATGGATATCATTTTTCATTGATTAGTGACCCCAGTAGGATTCAAACCTACAACCCTCTGATCCGAAGTCAGATACTCTATTCAGTTGAGCTATGGGGCCTTGTATTGACATGTTATGATAAAAAAACTTGTCGTAAATGGACAAGTTTTTGTGATCCCGACAGGATTCAAACCTGTAACCTTCTGATCCGTAGTCAGATGCTCTATTCAATTGAGCCACGGGACCTATTTTGATCTTCCATTGCAAAAGTACTAAATATTTTGGTATAATTTTCCAATAAATTTTGTTTTTCCGTAAAAAAGTGATTTAATAAAAAACCGATAACTAAAAATACGGATTAATTATCGGTTTAAGAGTATCTTAAAGGAGAACTTATTTTGCGTAATTCACGGCTCTTGTTTCGCGAACGACGGTAATTTTAATTTGTCCCGGATAGGTCATTTCGTTTTGGATTTTTTTCGACAAATCCAAAGAAAGTTGAGCGGTTTGGTCGTCGTTGAGTTTATCGGCACCAACAATAACGCGGAGTTCTCTACCTGCTTGAATAGCATAGGTTTTTACAACACCATCGTAAGCCAACGCCAATTCTTCCAAATCTTTCAAACGTTTAATGTAGGCTTCAACCACTTCGCGACGGGCACCCGGACGGGCACCGGAAATGGCATCACAAATTTGAACAATAGGCGTAATTAAATAAAGCATTTCCGTTTCATCGTGGTGAGCGGCAATAGCATTGATAATTTCGGGTTTTTCCTTGAATTTTTCAGCCAAAGAAGCGCCTAATTGTGCATGTGGAATATCGGGTTCATTGTCGGGAACTTTTCCTATATCGTGCAATAAACCGGCACGTTTAGCTAATTTGGCATTTAATCCCAATTCGGCAGCCATAGTGGCACAGAGGTTGGCTACTTCTTTTGAGTGTTGCAATAAGTTTTGACCGTAAGAAGAGCGATAACGCATTTTGCCGACTAAACGTATCAGTTCATGATGCATGCCGTGAATACCCAAATCAACGGTTGTGCGTTTTCCTATTTCAATGATTTCTTGTTCAATCTGACGTTTTGTTTTTGACACAACTTCTTCGATACGAGCCGGATGAATACGTCCGTCGGTAACTAATTTGTTGAGTGATAAACGAGCAATTTCTCTACGAACCGGATCAAAACTCGAAAGAATAATAGCATCGGGAGAATCGTCAATAATGATTTCAACGCCGGTTAGCGATTCAAGTGTACGAATATTTCTTCCTTCGCGTCCAATGATTCTTCCTTTAACTTCTTCGCTTTCAATATTAAACACCGAAACCGTGTTTTCATGTGTATTTTCTACGGCAGTGCGTTGAATGGTTTTGATAAGAATTTTTTTAGCTTCGAGATTGGCATTCGATTTGGCTTCTTCGATAATGTCTTTCATCATCATTGCCACATCCGATTTGGCTTCATCTTTCAATATTTCAATTATTTCTTTCTTAGCTTCTTCTTTCGACAAACCGGAAATAACTTGCAATTGCTCAACTTGTTGTTTTTGTAATTTGTCTAAATCGGTTTGTTTTTTCGTACAAATTTCCAATTGTTGATTGATCAGTTGTTGTTGTTGAGCTACTTCGTTTTGTTTGCGTTGTAAGGCTTCTTGTCGTTGCGAAATACCGGTTTCTTTTTGTTTGATACGGTTTTCAGCATTGGCAATTTCTTTATTTTTTTCGTTAATTACTTTTTCATGTTCGGTTTTGAGTTGTAAAAATTTTTCTTTTGCTTGAAGAATTCTCTCTTTTTTAATAAGTTCTGCTTCTTCGATTTTTTCTTTTAATAGTTGATCGTTTTTCTTTGCCAACGATTTTTTTAAAATAGTAAAAGCGATGAGAGTCCCTAATCCTGCGCTTAAAATTCCTGTAATGATATAAATTGTCATAATGTGTTAAAAAATTATTTATTAGTTATTTATATTAAAAAAAGTCCCGACAAAAATCATTTAAGGCTTAATTAAACTCCATTGTTAATAAGCTTATGAGCTCCATCATTGATCAAGTATACGATTGAAATTCAATCACTTTAGCAATAATGAGACACTCATTTTAATTTGTTACTGTTGAGTTTAACAAACGTATTTGATTTTGTGCGGGACAAATCTTTTTATAAGTTATTATTTATTTCAAAGAACGATTTCACTCTTCGTTTTCGATTTCCGATAAAACGTTTTGTAAAACAGATTGTAGGTTTTTCAGGTTTTTTTTCAAATCCGTGTCAATATAGTGCTGTTTTTCTGTCAAATAAGTTTCTTTTATAGCGAAATTTATTAAAGCATATCCCATTTGAGTAAATCTATCGGTAATTTGTTTGGATGCTAAAGATTTAATATATACGGATATTTTTTCTTCGGCTTTTCGGTATAATTCTTCTTGCTCAGGGGTTACCGATAGTTTAAACGGTTGTTGAGCAATATATAACGTGATAGATTTCCTTTCTTCTTCCATTTTTTTATTCGTTTAACAAACAGATACATTTATCAATTTCCCGCACTAACTCATTTATTTTCAGCTTTACATCGGTATTAGTTGATGTCTCTTTTAGAGATTCCGAAAGTTTGAGTTTAACAATCTGATCTGTTTGGTCTTTTATTTTAATTTCTAAATTTTCAATTATTTGACGCAGTTCCTTGTTTTTTCTTTTGTATTCTAAATTTTTTCTTCTTAATTCTTTATGTTTTTCAATTAATTGCAAGGTTTTACTTTCAACTTCCAAACTTAAAATCTTTAATTCTTGCATATTAACCTTTTTGTATCTTGTAATATTCTTATTGCAAAGATATATTTATTTTTAATATTTAATCAAAAAAAATAAAAATTATTATTATAAATAAAACTAATTTATTATAATACAAACATTTAATTTATTTTTAAATTTATTTAGTATGTATACATTTAGGTAATCACATAGTTTAAAAAGGAATGTCGTTAATGGATTAACATTTATAATTAACTATCTATAAGATATTTATTTTGTTTTCTTAATCCTTTGTCTTTGCTTTTACTTTATTAAATTGATTCCATTTAGTTTGTTAACAGTAATTGTAAATTTAAATAAAAAAATTGACATTTTAAATACTTATTAAGATAAAAATTCGTTAAAAAAAAGATGAAACCTATGTTAAATATCGGGAAAAAAATAGTTTTAATCCTAAGTTTATTAATCTATACTTCACTATTATACGGACAAAAAGTTGGAGTAGTATTAAGCGGAGGAGGTGCTAAAGGCATGGCACACATAGGTGTAATTAAAGCTTTGGAAGAAAAAGGGATTCCTATTGATTTTATTGTCGGTACTTCGATGGGCGCTATCGTAGGAGGGCTGTATGCTGCCGGTTATTCGCCCGATGAAATGGAAGCCTTGTTTTGCAGTGCGGAATTTGAAAATATGCTTACCGGTAAATTAGATGATAAATATTATTATTTTTTTAAAAAACAAGAAACCAATTCGGCATGGGTTCAACTAAAATTTGATTTGGATTCGGCAGTTTTTTCACCTTATTTATCATTAAATATAGTAACTCCCTATCAAATGGATTTTACTTTTTTAGAGCTTTTTTCCAAATCGGATTATATTTCCAAGAATAATTTTGATAGTTTATTTATTCCTTTTCGATGTGTAGCCACCGATGTAACCCATGGAAAAGAATTGGTTTTAGATAGCGGTTCCTTGAAAGATGCTATTAGGGCATCCATGACTTTTCCGATTTATTTTAATCCCATCCGTATTAACGGCAATTTGATGTATGATGGAGGAATTTTCAATAATTTTCCTTCCGATGTATTGTGTAGAGATTTTGATGTTGATTATATAATCGGAGTAAGCGTTGCAAAACCCCAAGAAGAACCTACTGAAGATAATCTTATTACTACTCTTACCAATATGATTGTGGAAAAAGAACAAGACAAACTCTTTTGTAAAGAAGGAATTATTATTAAACCTGATGTCCCCGAATTAAATGTTACCGAGTTTAAAGAAGGGAAAAAACTTGTTGTTATCGGCTATCGAACTACCCTTGACAGTTTTTCTAAATTTGAAAATAAAATTAGCCGACGAATTTCTCCCGAAGAGTTAGCCGAAAAAAGACGACAATATCGTAATAAAGGAAAAGAAATTATGATAGGCTCGGTGAAAGTAATCGGGCTAAATCCTTCTCAATCTATTTTTATTGAAAATGTAATTTTAGAAAAAAATGAAATTATAACTTTAGAAGAATTAAAAACCAGATATTTTAAATTAATTGTTGAAGATAAAATCAAAGATTTATATCCTTATTTGGTTTATGATTCGGCATTAAATTATTATGAAATCATTTTACATGCTACCCCTATCAAACCATTTCAAGCTAATTTTGGAGGATATATTTCAGCAAATGCCAACACTACCTTGTTTTTACAATTACAATATAAATATCTTGGATTACAATCTATTGATGCCTGTTTAGATGCATATTTCGGAAGGTATTATAATTCCTTAGTTGTTTCAACCCGTTTAGATTATTTTAAAAGTCCTGCTTTTTATCAATTAGTAAAGGTAGGATATAACCGATGGAATTATTTTAATACCTATCGTTCATTTGTAGGGAGCGAAACGCCTTCTTATCTAATTCATGAAGAAACTTTTTTTGATTATTCTTTAGCTTTCCCCGTTGCCAATAAAGCCAAATTATACGGAGGTTTTACGGTTATGCATATCAACGACCAATATTACCAAAGTAATGTTTATTTAAGAGAAGATGTTTATGATGTTAATCAATTTGACGGTATCTCACCTTTTTTAGTGTATGAATACAATACTTCCGATTATCAATATTATGCCACGGAAGGCTTGCATTTAAAAATAAGATTGGATTATTTTGAAGGAAATGAAATCAATGTACCCGGAAGCACTTCCATTTTAACCGAAAGTTCGACCAATAACTATAATTGGTTTAATGTGAGTGCCTTTATTTATAAATCATTTTCTTTTAACAAATGGTATAGTTTAGGAATTATTGGACATGCTGCCTGGTCAAATCTTCCACTTTTCTCCAGTTATAACGCTACTAAATTGCGATCCAATTATTTTGCTCCAACTCATGAAAGCAATATGGCTTATCTTCCCGCTTATAGAGACCCTTGTTTCTTTGCCGGAGGATTAAGTAATACGTTTAAAATTTATAAAAGATTGCAATTCCGATTAGAAGGTTACTTTTTTCAACCTATTGTTTCCATTATTAAAAATTCGGATTTCACGCCCTCGTATACTAAATATTTCAAGAGATATGCTATAATGGCTTATGCTTCATTAGCATACACAACTAAACTTGGTCCTTTAACGTTAAATCTTTCTTGGTATTCACATAACGATCCTAATTTCATTTTCAATCTCAGTTTCGGATACTTGATATTTAATAATAAAATTTTCTAATTCGTTTCTTATGTACAAAAAAAACATCCTTTTTCCTTTGTGTTTGTGTATATTATTATTGTCCCATACTCAAGGTGTATTTTCTCAAACTTCAAAACCGACAATCCATTCAGCGAATCGAACGTGGGCTGATTCCATACTATCTACGTTAACATTAGAGCAAAAAATTGCACAATTAATGGTTGTTCGTATTTCGTCCAATAAAGATTCGATATATACGCGAAATATATTAGATACCCTTGCAAAATATCAGATAGGAGGTGTTTGTTTTTTTCAGGGAGGAATTGTAAGACAAGTATTAATTACTAATAAATTACAACAGATAAGTAAAATTCCCGTCATGGTTACCATTGATGCCGAATTTGGATTAGCCATGCGTTTGGATAGTGTTGATATGTTTCCCCGTCAAATGGCATTGGGTGCAACGAATGACATACGTGAAATTTATAAAATGGGAACCGTTATAGCCAAACAGTGTAAACGAATGGGAATCCATGTAAATTTTGCTTCCTGTATTGATGTAAACTGTAATTCTAAAAATCCCGTTATAAACAGTCGTTCTTTTGGCGCAAATCCCCAATGGGTAGCTCAATGTGGTATTGCCTATATGAAGGGGATGCAAGATCAAGGTGTGATGCCGGTTGCCAAACATTTTCCGGGACATGGCGATGCCGATGCCGATTCTCACTTTAGTTTACCGCTTATCAAACATGACCGACATCGCTTAGATTCTATCGAACTTTATCCATTCCGAGAAGCTATTAAAGCCGGAATTGATGGCATAATGGTAGGACATTTGAATGTTCCTGCTTTAGACTCGTTTCCATGTTCCATTTCATCAACGTCAACGAAAATTATCAAGGAATTATTAAGAGATTCCATGCATTTTGACGGCTTGATTTTTACCGATGGACTTGAAATGAAAGGTATTGCCGATTATTATGCCCCGGGTGATTTGGAAGTAAATACCTTACTTGCCGGTAACGATATCTTGTTGTTGCCTGCCGAACCATATATCGTTATTCAAAAAATAAAAGAAGCTATTAAACAAGGTATTCTAACCGAGGACGACCTCAATAAAAGATGTCTTAACGTATTAAAATTTAAAGAAAAATATGTTCTCCCGAATGCTAATCAAATCCAACTTGAACATTTGTATGAAGATATAAATTCAAAAGAAGCTCAAGAGGTTTGTATCCATTTAACTCAATCTTCGTTGACTTTATTAAAAAATGATAAGGATGTTATTCCTTTCCAATTTATTCCGGATAAACCTTTGTTGCATGTACGCATAGATAATGGGAAAGATTCAACCTTAGAAACCGTTCTCTCCACCTTTATGCCGATTAAAACTATGCGAATTACACAGGAAGAATTAATAAAAAACAAATTTAATTGCATCAATTTATGTGATTCCGGATCGACTGTTTTAGTAAGCTTACATAACACAACACAATATCCAACCAATAATTACGGACTTACACCGGAAACACTGTTGTTTTTAGATTCTTTACGCAAAAAAACGAAGTTGATTTTTGTGTTAATGGGCAATCCATATATTTTAGATTACATTCCATTTAACAACTGTTTTTCAGCCATTTTAGTTGCTTATCATCCGGTAGTTGTAGCCGAAAAAGCCGTTGGTGAAGCCTTGTGTGGCGTGCGACCCATACAAGGGAAATTACCTATATTTTTAAATAATTATCCTTATGGAACAGGAATTCAAACAAATGAGAAAAATTTTGCATGTATTGAATTCCCAACGATAGATTCGTTAGCAAATTTTGGAATTGAACAAAAAGCATATCCCGGATGTCGCATTTTGATAGCGTATAAAGATAGTATCGTTTACAATAAATCTTTTGGCACACCTACCTATGAAGATAAAATACCTGTAAATATAAACGATGTATATGATTTGGCTTCTATTACCAAAGTAGCGGCAACAACCTTATCCATAATGAAACTCTACGAAGAAGATAAACTTAATCTTCACGACAAACTTTCGGAATATTTACCCTATTTAAAAGAAAGTAATAAAAAAGATATTACCATTGCCCAAGTATTGACGCATACGGCAGGTTTATTACCTTGGTTACCTCTTTATCAAAAAACACTCTTAGAAAATAATACTTTATGGAACCCTGAAATTTATGATACGCTCCCATCGGAAAAATATTCCATCGAAGTCTGCAAAGGAATGTATATGAACAAAGAATATAGGGATTCTATTTTTCATGAAATAGTTATATCCCCTTTAAAAGAAGATGAAAAATATGAATACAGTGATTTGGGATTTTACTTATTAGCCGATTTAATACATAACATATCGGGGCAAACGTTGGATGTTTATGTAAATGAAAATTTTTATCAGCCTATGGGATTACATACCCTTATGTTTAATCCTTCTAAAAAGATATTATTTCCCTATATTCCACCTACCGAAAGAGATACTATCTTTAGAAAACAATTAATTCAAGGCTATGTACATGACCAAGGAGCTGCCATGTTGGGAGGTGTTTCGGGACATGCCGGATTATTTTCGTCAGCCAATGATTTGTATGCCATTTCAAAAATGCTTTTGGATAATGGAGCATATCATGAAAAAACATATTTAAAACCGTCGACCATTAAACGTTTTACATCATATTATTCTCATTCCTCTCGCCGCGGACTTGGTTTTGATAAACCTATTCAAGGTAAAGGAGGAGGCCCGTGTGGAAATTATCCCTCTTCTTTAAGTTATGGACATAGTGGTTTTACAGGGACATTTTTTTGGATAGACCCTAAGTATCATATTATCTATATCTTTTTATCCAATCGTATTTATCCTGATACAGGAAATCATCTCTTAGTTAACTTAAACATACGAACAAAAATTCAAGATGCTATCTATGAAAAATTAATAATCAACGAAAATGAAAATTAAAATTCTTGTTGTCGGAAAAACGGAAGAAAAATATCTGAAAGAAGGATGTTTGCTCTATTTAAATAAACTTTCTCATTATATTGATGTTGAATATGTTGAAATTCCGGAGTTAAAAGATACAAAAGGATTAAGTATAAAAGAGCAAAAAAACAAGGAAGGTGCATTGATATTAAATAAAATTGAAGCCGGCGAAAAAATTATTTTATTGGATGAAAAAGGAGCCACTTATACTTCCATACAATTTTCCGAATTTTTACAAAAACAAATGAATCAATCCTTAAAAAAAATGGTTTTTGTAATCGGCGGTCCGTATGGATTTTCCGAAGAAATATATGAAAAAGCCTATTTTTTAATATCCTTATCTTCCATGACATTTTCACATCAAATGGTTCGTTTGTTTTTTCTAGAACAGCTTTATCGTGCCTTTACTATCCTTCATAAAGAACCTTATCACCATAAATAAAAAATAAATTATTCAAATTTTTAGAAAATCAAAAAAACTATTCACTTTTTGTATATTTTTGCACATTCAAATGAAACAGTATTAATTTATAAAATATTCAATGATGAAAAAAATAATTAGTTTATTAACGTGTGTGTTTATGTTTTCATTTATAAACGCACAAACATTAAAACTTAATGGAAATTTTGAGTGGGCAGGCATCACAACTAGCGGATGGAAAGTAGTGGATGTGGTTGAAACTCTTAAAAGTGGATATGCCATAAATAAAACATGGGGCATTGGTTTATACGGAACCCCCTTGTATTCTAACACGGAACAACCTTCTTTTTCAACTCCTCCCGATGGAGATGAACATAATAAAAAAGTCGGTGCTTTTTATAACGGAGGAGGAAATACTACCGATTCTTGGTTAATTTCACCCAAAGTTGATACTATTGCCGAAGGTGATTATTTAAGCTTTTGGGTAGATAATAGTTTAGGTGGGTTAAATTACAACATGGAAGTATTGATTTCGACTACCAACGATCAAACAACCTCCTTTACTAAAAAAATAATTTCTTTTAAAGCAGAAAATTTAACGCAACAGAATTGGAAATTTTTTGCTTTTTCTTTATCCGATTATATCGGTAAAAATGTTTATGTAGCTTTTAGAATTTATTACGATAGTTATAATTTTAATGGAGGGATACAACTTGATAATATTACTATAGGACAGGTTTCTATGCCTGATCTGGAATTAGTTCAAATTTTATCTCCCGAAATTCCTTTACAAAATGTAAGTGATTCCGTTGAAATTACAGCTGTTGTTAAAAATGTAGGAATCGCTATTACCTCTTTTGATATGTGGTATGTAAAAGCTTCGGCTCATAGTTATGATTACACCCAACATTATAAATTTGAAAGAAGTATGAATCCGTTAGATACCGTTCATGTAACGTTTCCTAAAAAAGAAATTTTTACATTGGGAAAAAGAGATACCCTGTCGTTGTTCTTAGGGATAGCAAACGATGTTAATAGATTGAATGATACCATTAAAACAATAGTTGATAATGTAACACCCGGTGCTATTCCTTATTCAAATGGATTTGAAGAAGCAGATGATATTGCCGGAATAAAAATATTTAATACTGAAAAAGATGAATCTAGTTGGGTTGATGATTTAAATTCGGCTGCTTATGCTCGACATGGACACGGTTCGTTCAGATATCCCGGAAATCCTAATACCGATGCCGACGATTGGATGTTTTCAAAATTGATTTATTTCCCTGATGTTCAGGCATATAAATTAACATTTTGGTATGGGACTACGGATGAAAATCAACCACAAACATTAAATGTAAAATGGACAAAAGCACAAAAATATCAAGGCTCCTATCAAATGTGGTATGTATTTAAGAACAGTAATATTACTAATAAAATTCCACAAAATAATTTAGAAACACGTGGATATGAATTAGCTGAAGCACGTTTTAATGTTGAAACACCCGGCTATTACTATATTGCATTTCATTGTGCGAGCCCAAAAACAACCCATAACATTGCTCAACTGTGTATAGATGATTTAAAAATTGACTATGCTATCGATGTTGACGAAACACAAAATTCGAACGAAGTACTTGTGTTTCCGAATCCCGCAAATTCAACTATTCAAATTCAAGGGAATTATTTAATCGAACACGTTGAGATTTATAACTTACTCGGTCAGAAAATATCCGCTCAACAATTCAATACTCGATATGCTACTTTGGATGTAACTACTTTAACAGATGGTTTCTATATAGTTAAAGTGATAACCGAAAAAGGTGAATTGGTTAAAAAAATAAATATTGCTCATTAAGAATTCTTTACGATATAAGAGGGGGCTCAATGCCCCCTTTTTTATTTTTTAAAAACAAAGGTAACTATCTTTTGTGAAGCTCCTTTTTGAGAATCAATGTATTCTTTAACCGTATGAGAGGCTGTTGATAAAAACAAAGGATTTTGAATAAGTTTATCCATAGTTTCACATAATTCCTTATCCGTATGCACAGGAAAAGCAGCTTCTTTCTCAATTAAATCGCAGGCTTCTTTAAAACGATGGTAGTTGGGTCCAAAAACAATGGGTTTACCGAAGGTAGCCGCTTCTAAAATATTATGAATACCTTTTCCGAAACCACCGCCAATATAGGCAATTTCCCCGTAATGATATATTTTTCTAAGAATTCCAATAACATTAATAATCATTATTTTAGATGAATTTAAATCCGTATTTTCATCTACATCGGTATAAAAAACACAAGCACAATCCCGATAGATACTTTTAATTTGTTGTAAATGTGCTTCGTCAATTTCATGTGGAGCAATAATCCATTTAATATCATGGTTTTTAATAAACGTTTCAAGAATTTTTTCGTCTTCCAACCACGTGCTTCCGGCAATAAACGTGTGTTTATCGGCACAAAATTTTTCTATGACCGGATCTTTTAATGGAAATAATTCCGAAACGGTATCCAAACGAGTATCACCAAATACTTCACATTGAGATATATTTATATCGTTTAATAAACGTTTTGAGGTTTCGTTTTGCGTAAAAAAATAGGTAATTTTTGAAAGTTCTTTGCGAAACCATTTCCCATACCAAGCAAAAAATCGTTGGTTTTCTCTAAAAATTGCAGACACTACATAAAAGGGAATATGCTGATTATAGGCTTCGTTGATGTAATTAAACCAATATTCATATTTTATAAAAAATATATATTTCGGTTTTACAATGGACAAAAACTTCTTAGCATTGTGTATGGTATCGGCAGGTAAATAGGTAATTATATCAGCCGAAGCATAGTTTTTACGAATTTCATACCCTGATGGAGAAAAAAAAGTTAAAAGAAGGGTAAATTCGGGTTTTTCTTTTTTAATGATTTCAATAAGGGAACGACCTTGTTCAAATTCGCCCAAGGAGGCACAATGAAACCAAATTATATTGTCTTTATCCTTACATTTTGAACGCAAATCATGAAAAACATTTTTTCTTCCCTGTAGCCATAATTTTGCTTTTTTACTTTTACACGAAGCAATATGAATAGCAAAACTATAGCATCGAATGGAAAAATCATAAAGTATGCGCATTTTATCTGAAATAGTAGGTATCGGTATATTCTTTTTTATACAAAGGGACAATCCATCCGAATTTCAATCCAATCATTACATCAAAAAATTTACGATTGTCTTTCCCCATCAGGTTGAAATCATAATCGCGTTGTCTTTGTGAAAATGTTTCATAACATTCAATTCCTCCATAAAAACAAGCATATTTTGTGTTTGATAAGCGTGTATATCCAATGTATTGATAAAGTGAAACTCCAAGTGTTAAACGGTCGTATCCTTTTTTATATTCATCGGTTAAACAAGCCACTAAATTTTCGGGATTTTTAATAAAAACATAGCGTTGCAAAACTCCGACACCTAATTTAACATGAATACCGGAGTTTCGGGCTTTTAATGTAAGCGGAAATATTTTTCCTCCTTCTAAGCGTAAAGACCATCCTCGAGTATCTACTTCAATATCAGCGGCTGTTCCATTACCATCCATAATTAATCCGGCATTGTTTTTTATCATCCTAAATAAGGAATCAACACCTTTTACTTTGCCTGCAAACATATAATTAAATCCGGTTTCAAGTGTCCAATTTGATTTTGTTTTAAGACTCATATTTATACCTACTCCCATTAAATTGGCACTTTCATTGTATAAATCTGTATTTTTAAGTACAAAATTATATGCGTAATTTGCACTAATATAAGCTATTAATCCGGAAGAATCAACAGTTGATTGACGTATTTGCAGTTGTGAAAATACGTTTATATGTG
>CAYZQG010000006.1:21222-21994 GCA_964480685.1 uncultured Lentimicrobiaceae bacterium | reverse complement strand
TTTGAGTCTTATTTTAGGTAATGTTCTATATCGGCTTCCAAGTCTTTGGGGACGGTTTGAGAAGGAAAGCGTTTAACAGGTATGCCGTTTTTATCCAATAAAAATTTATTAAAGTTCCAGGTAATTTTTCCGGGCAAAGCATTTTTAAGATAACGGTAAATGGGATGAGTGTTAATCCCGTTAACATCAATTTTTTCAAACATTTGGAAACTAACTCCGTAGTTTATTTGACAAAAGTTATGAATATCATCCGAATTTCCGGGTTCTTGTTTTAAAAACTGATTGCAAGGAAAACCTAAAATTACTAAGCCTTTATCTTTGTATTTTTGATGTAATTCTTCCAAGCCGGCATATTGAGGTGTAAAGCCGCATTTACTTGCCGTATTGACAATTAATATTACTTTTCCTTTATAACTTTCCATCGAAATTTCTTTTCCTTGGAGAGTAAATGCTTTTAATTCATAGAAACTCTTGGCAACAACCACTTCTTGTTGATTTTTATTTCCAAAACCAAACAAGGCACATATTGACATGGTAACTAACTTTTTCATGATTAATTATTAATTATAAATAATGTTGGAATACCCTTGTTTCAATAATACATTAGATTGAAAAGAATCGTATTCGTTATTTTGCGTATTTAAAATCTTTACCGAGAAATCGAGCCATATTACCCAAACTTTCTTCGATACGGAGCAATTGATTGTATTTACAAATTCTATCGGTACGGCTGGTAGAACCGGTTTTAATCATACCTGTATTAAAAGCCACA